>VGWA01000052.1 GCA_016873795.1 Ignavibacteria bacterium | reverse complement strand
TATCAGTACATCCGTCTGCACTGCAGGTTTAACTCTGTCACCGGGACTTACTTCGCAGAAATTTCCGTACTTTTTAAGTGATTGCCATTCTTTTTCGTTTAATTCACCGTCGATTGTGATATCTGCATTATCTATCCTTACAGCAATTACTTTTGTATCTGTATTAGGCACAAAATCAACTTTTGCCGTATCATCCGGCGAATAAAAATACTGCTCGGGAACCGAGGATTCATCATAAAACAATTTTTCTCCGGTGTGAATTGAAACGTCGGATTCCGTTTTTTCCTGTGAAAAAGTATGACTTATAAAGATAAGCGTTAAGGCAAGCGGTATGATTATTGAGGAAATTAAAAAATTGATAAGAAACTTTTTTTTCATATGTTATTATTTATATATATTTTACGATATGAAAAAAAATTAGTTTCAAATTCAGAGAAAGAAAAATCCCGCATTGATGGTACCGGGAGGGGGACTTGAACCCCCGACCTGCGGATTATGATTCCGACGCTCTGACCAGCTGAGCTATCCCGGCATTAGCTACAAATTTACGCAATTTATTAAACTAATTCAATGAAATGCGGTCAATGTTTAAAGAGTTCCGTTCAGTGAGAAATATAAGTAAACACAGGGACGCAAATTAATTAACAATTAAAAAAGAAACTAACTTAAGTCAAGAAGGCAGGAAATTAAGAATAGAAAACATATATCAATATAACATATAGGATATAATATATAACGTTTAACAGGGAGCAAATAGTGATGTCCGCTAAGACGGATTAAAAAAAGTTATGAGTAACATGTGAAGTGTAACGAGTAAAGTGTCGTAAGTAAATTTAAATACGAAAATACAAATAGAAGATTTATTATATTAGCAGAAAATATTGGAAAGATGAATAGTGAAAACAAAATAAAACTAATAAACGATTTTTGCATACATCTGAGGATGGGATATTCAAGACGCTCATTTCCCGGGGGAGATTATGACACAATTTTAAAATATGCTAATGAATTGGACGAAGTAAATAAAACCGAAGAGGGGAGTTATCAGGAAGAGATTAAATCATCAGAAAGGACCGGAAGGAAATGTTTGGAGAAATTTGCTTTAAAACGGATTAAATTATCCCCGGATAAGTTATCTTTGAATTCCTGGTTGAAAGTAATGGTTTATTTATTTGGTGGGAATATAGATTATAATAAGGAACATAAGGGATCAAAGACAATAAAAGTGATTTTCAATGAAGATGAGAAGAGGAAGTTATCAGATGTGTGATTACAGAATAATATTCAGCCGTAGTGATTTCAATTCTGTTTATTATCCGTATCTCAAAGAGAATGCAAGATATCTTCACATATACGGCGGAGCAGGTTCAGGGAAATCGGTATTTGCCGCGCAGAAAGTGTTGTACCGCACAACCGCGGAAAAAAGACACAGGATTTTACTTATACGGAAAGTGGCAAGAACTATAAGGGCAAGTCAGTTTAGTCTTTTGAAAAGTTATATTGAATCTACCGGTCTGAAACACATTTACCGCATAAAAGACAGCGACCTGAAAATAATAAATACTGTTAACGGGAGTGAGATAATTTCGGCGGGTGTGGACGACAGAGAGAAACTGAAATCTATACACGGTATAACCTCAATCTGGATAGAAGAAGCTACGGAACTCGATTACAAAGATTTTATACAGATAGATTTAAGACTGCGTGGAAGAAGCTTACATTATAAGCAGATTCTTTTGACTTATAATCCGGTAAATTCTTTGCACTGGTTAAATACTAAAAGAAGGAAAAATAGTACTTATATAAGAACTACATATAAGGATAACAAATTTATTGAAGACGAGTACAGAAATGTTCTTGAAGATTTAAAACATCAGGACGGGGAATATTACAGAATTTACGGGCTCGGCGAATGGGGAATTTTAAGGAATTTAATATATCAGCCGTTTGAAATAATAGATGACGAGATTACGCAAAGTATAAGAGGCAAAGAAGAAAATTCGGAGGAAAAAGAGTATGTATTTATAAAGAATCCCGATTCATCATTTTTCGGCAGAATATATGAATCGAAAAAGACGGGAGAGAAGAAAAGAATAACGGAAGTATTATGCTATCCGCCGCATTACGATGAGAAAATTTACGGAATAGATTTCGGGTATAACAATCCGGCTGCGGTAGTTGAAATCGGAATAAAGGACGGAGTGTATTTTCTGAAAGAGATTTTATACAGAACAAAGATGACGGTGCAGGATATGATTGAACATTTCAAAGAAAACGGAATAAAGAAAGGAGCGTTGATGTACTGCGATTCTTCCGAACCGGGAATGATAGAAGAAATAAGACGGGCGGGGTATAATGCAAAACCGGCTGACAGAAGCATCAAAGCTGGCATTGACTTTGTCAGAAGCAGGAAAATTTACAGTAATCCGGGTAATATAAATATCAACAGGGAAGCTCAGAGTTACGTTTATCAGACGGATAAAGACGGAAATATACTCGATGAACCGGTAAAGTTCAACGACCATATGATGGATGCGATTCGTTATGCGGTATATACTCACGGACGTAAACAAACGGGAAAAATATCGGTTTTCTGATAAAAAAATTAGTACGTACAATATAACTTATGGCTAACTGTCCGATTTGTTCTGTCTCTGATGATTTATTTAAGTTCTGTTTTTATTTCGTACGGCATTGTCTTCTTCTCTCTTACGGAAGAAAATTAAATACATAGAAAATAGTTTGTTATTCTGACAATAATAAATGTCGTACCGAACAAAAACTTAATGTTATTTTTTACGTATAAATAAATAAAATATTATAAAAATAAAAAAGTTATTAATAATATCCATAATTTACTTGTGGTTTATTGTATTACCTGTTTTTCCGCAGGACTCAACGGAAGTTCCTGTTACTAAAGTCGTGCAGTTAAACAGTCATATTTGGGAAATTTCAATTGCAGGCTGTAATCATGTTGTTTCGATTGGAAATGACGGAGTCTTTCTGGTTGATGCAAATTATAAAGAGTTGTGCCGGTATTTAATTAATGTTATTGACAGCCTTGGAGGCAAGGAAGTAGATTATGTCGTAAATACTCACTGGCATTTCGACCATGTTGGCTGTAATTTGATATTCGGTTATAATTCAAAAATAATATCGAGCAAAAAAAACTTGGAACTTTTATCGGAAGACAGATTTCTTCTTGGTGACACAATAAAAGCATTGCCGTATTATGCGTTGCCTGAGATTGTATTTGATGACGAATATCGGATGCGGTTTAACGGTGAAATAATTGAAATGTTCATTCTTGCAGGACACACCTGCAGCGATGTAATTGTTTATTTTCCGGAATCTAATATCGTGCATATAGGAGACCTGATATTTGGAAATATGTTTTCATTTGTTGACATCAATCACGGAGGCAATGTATTGGCAATTTACGAAAGTGTAAAAAAACTTTGCGAAATACTTCCCGTGAACACAAAAATCATTATGGGACACGGCATGATTTATTCAGTCGAAGACTTAAGAAAACATGGTGAAATGGTTAAGTATACATATGATATTGTAAGAAAAAAAATTGAATCGGGAATGTCACCCGAAGAAATAAAGAAACAGGAAGTTCTGAATGAATATAAAGAGTGGGGAAAAGCATTCAGTTGTGATAACTGGATAGATTATATTTGTGAGTCTGTAAAGAAAAACAAACAATAACTAAAATTTTAGAGTCAGTCTGAATTTCTTGTCATTAAACTAAAATAGAATCATAAAGAAATATTTTTAATGAAAAACAAAAACAAAATTTGTACAATTGAAAAAGCGGGAAGTCTTGACAGCAGATTCAGGAGATTAATTCAAAATCCCCGGAAAATTTTAAAACCGTTTATTAAGGAGGGGATGACGGTCCTGGATATCGGCTGCGGAATAGGATATTTTACACTTGAAATTGCGAGAATGGCGGGCAGTTCGGGGAAAGTATATGCAGCTGACTTGCAGGCAGAAATGCTTCAGACTGTAAAGAATAAAATCTGCGGAACTCCGTTTGAACAAATCATACATCTGCATAAATGCGAAGAGAATAAAACAGGATTAGAAGAAAACGTTGATTTTGTTTTGGCTTTTTATGTTGTTCACGAAGTTCCTGACCAGGATGCTTTTTTTAATGAAATTTATACAATATTGAAGCCGGAGGGAAAAATGTTAATTGTTGAGCCGCCGTTTCACGTCTCAGGAAAAGAATTCAGAACAATGCTTCATAAAATAGAAAATATAGGTTTTAAGATAATTAGCAAACCAAAATATTTTATGAATAAATCCGCACTGGTAAGCAAATAACTACCGATATATACTCTCAAGATAACACAAAATATAAAAAAAATTAAATAATAAATTAGTTTCTTATATTATTCAATTTCAATGACTGTGATAATGACGTGAAGTGATTAATACACTTATTTTTTAATGACAGAATGCGGGTTAAGTGATTAAATTTATTTACTTTGTAATTATAATTAATTTGTATTAATTTTATAATTGTAAGAGACAATTAAAATATTTAAAAAATAATAACAGGAGAAATTGAAATGTACAGATTGATTTACATTTTTACGGCAATTTTCATTTTATTGTCGGGTGTCAATACCGGATTTTCCCAGCCTTATCCCGTGCCGGAAATATTGTATTATAAATTCAACACGGGAACTGCAACGACTCCGAATCTTGCATCTCCTGGACAGGGATTTTCTGATGCGCAGCTAAATAATATGACAATGGGTCCGACAGGTCAGTTCGGCAATGCACTGATTGGAAACGGCGGAAACGGTAATACGACTTATTTGAATTCGGGATGGAATATGAATCTGGGTACTTCCGGCTGGACGATTTCATTGTGGATAAATAACATTACAACCGGTACTTCGTATTTATTCGGAAATGACATAACGACGAGTTTCAGATGTTTTACAAACGGGGCAGCGGGTACAAACAATATTACTTTGAGAGGCAACGGAATAACTAATGTTAATGTTCTTGGTGTTTTACCCGGACCGGGCGTTGTGCATTTTGTCTATGATTCGGTCACAGCGACAATTTCCGCTTATCTGAACGGAGTGTTCCAATCTTCGGTCGTTCAATCACCGTTGAACCTTGTTGCTGCGGTACCGTTCAAAGTCGGAAGTTACGGAACGGCGACAAGTATTCCTGTCGGTGCGATGCTGGATGAATTCAGATTTTATAGCCGTACTCTTTCATCAACGGAAATAGCAGCGACCTGGAATACGGAACTTCCGGTTGCCGGAAATTTAATCGACCCGACCCACGTATGCGATTACGGACTGATTCCGCAGTATCCGGGAGGAGCACTGGGGGGACATACGTCTGCTGCACTCGGCGATACACTATATATTGCAGGCGGCTCGGTATTGGTTGGTACAGGTACAAATCCTGCAGCGAGTACGGTTGTAACAAGATATGCAATAAATACGGGTGTTTGGAGTCCGGGAAGAGATTTACCGACACCGAAAGTCGGAGGAGACCTTGTTAAGTGCGGTAATAATTTATATTATATCGGCGGCGGGAGTGTTACTTTGACAGGCGCAGCGGATAATATTGTGTATAAGTATGATGTCGTTTCAGGTTGGACTCAGGTGGCAAGTATTCCTACTGCAGTTATGGGAAATGTTGCCGAAGCATGGGGCGACAGCGTAATATTTTGTATGATGGGCGGCTGGAGCACATATTACCGCGGAATACAGATTTACAGACCGTCAAGCGATAGCTGGAGCAGAACGGTTGATTCACTGCCGGCAGGAGCGGGAAGAAGAACTTTTGCGGGCGGTATTCAGGGGAATAAATTGTTTGTTGCGGCAGGCTATTCAGGTGCATTCAGAAAAGACTTCTGGATAGGGACAATCGGCAGTACGGCGGATACAGTTACATGGATACAGGGACCCGATGTGCCGGTTAGAGGTACGGGAAATTCCAGACCGGGAGGTCATGCCGTAAATAATAGATTCTATGTAGTTGCAGGGGAAACCAGCCCTTCTCCGCCTGCACAGGATTCTATTTATATATGGAGCGTAACGGATACTACATGGCTGCCGCAGATTCTTACAGGCAGAGGTAGCAATTCGGCATCCAATTACTGGGGAGTTGTTTCATCAAGTATTACAGGTAATAAAGTGAAAATCTGGATTCCGGGCGGATTTTATCCGACTACGGTAACAACGACTAAACTGTTCTGTCTGACGGACTCAATAGGATGTATCATTACTGGTAATAATAACTTTACTTCCGAAATTCCGGAGTCTTATTTCCTGTCACAAAATTATCCTAATCCGTTTAATCCGGTAACAAAAATAAATTATTCCGTTCCGGTTACGGGATTTGTAAGTCTGAAAGTATATGATATAACCGGGCGACTGATGAGTGTAATAGTAAACGAGGTAAAGAGTCCCGGATATTATACTGTTGATTTTAACGGAAACAGTCTTTCAAGCGGAGTTTATTTTTACAAACTGGAAGGAATCAATTTCTCGCAGACAAAAAAGATGATACTGATCAAATAACAAATAGTAAATCATATAACATATAACATATAACATATAACATATAACATATAACGTATAACATATAACAGTTATTGGGGATTAGTGTCCGGGGTTTTGTTCGAGGTGCATTTTTACCACTCGTTCCCAAAGTCCCCCCTTACTGCCTTCCTGCTTGCCTTTAGGACTTTAGTTGGGAACGAAAGAAAAAATAAATATTTTTCAGATGACAAATGTCGTTATTTTACAAGCACCATTTTCTTCGACATCGAGAATTCCTGTCCGTTTCCGCTGGCGGCAAATCTGTATATATAAGTACCACTGGCGAGACTGCTGCCGTTAAGTGTTACTGTATGGAATCCTGCTTTTATCATATCGCTGTTAAGAAGTTTCATAATCTCCCTGCCTGTGATGTCATAGATTATAATCGTCACTCTGCTGTCGAACGGCAGCGAGAAATCTATTTTCGTTGACGGGTTGAACGGATTCGGATAGTTCTGGGAAAGGTCATACTTTGTAGGTAATCCGACTTCAACGACATTCGAAAGTGTATGGTAAGTGAAATTCCCGTTGTTGTCTATTTGTTTCAATCTGTAATTATACTTACCGCTGTTTAGTTTTTTGTCATCAAACCGGTAAGTTTTTTTCACGGTACTGTTGTTATTTCCTTTTACAAATCCAATCTTGCTCCATTCCTGCTGTTCTATTAGTTTCCTTTCTATATCGAATCCGGAATTATTAACTTCAACAGCGGTTGCCCAGTTCAATTCAACATCTCTTCCGTTTATACTGGAAGTAAACGATGCCAATTCAACCGGTAAGGGATCGTCTGCATCGGTTAAAGTAAATGTAGAGAACGATGTTAATCCCGTTACCGTAACAGAATTTCCCGATACCGTGCCAAAAACGCAAGTCCATGTTGCTCCGTTATCATTACTTTTTGCGATTCTTAAATTAGCAGGCGTAATGCTTCCTATTTCCGCAGGACTGAAATTTAAAGTAAGGCTATACTCATAACCGCTTCCGCCTGTCGCATTAATACCCCAGTAACTGTTAATAAATGTATTATATGCTCCCGGAGGCGTAACGCCTGAATAATAATTAAACTGAAGTTCGGAGGGAAGTGTTCTTCCTTCGGATGTGAAGTTAACTACAGCGATAGTTCTTCCGATATAATTCAAGTTATTGGTTCCTGAAGTCGGTGAACTTATGGTAACTGTCGGAGGATTAGCCGCTCCGCCGGACGGGGTAAATTCATTAGAGCCGATATCGGTTGGTACACCAACTGTTGTTCCTCTTGTATTGCCGGAATAATCTACATCAACCGAGGCAATTGCTAATCCTTTACCGTTTACCGACCAGCATTCGGGATTTGTATATATAATATTCAGATTTCCGTTTGCAAGGTCAACGAATAAATTCGATGACAGGAGATTCGTATTTACATCTCCGTAACTGTTAGCATCGCCGCCCGATGAAGTTTTCCATTCTGCAAGAGTCCGGTCGGTTGAAGACCATATACCTATCGTGCTTGCTGAAGAAGAGACAAATAAATTATAATCAGACGAATTTGTTCCGCTTGTATTCGTAAACCCGATAGCATAATTTTTTCCCGTGCTTGAGTTTGTTCTTTCATTGTAATAGATGTTATTTCTGTGTGTTTCGTTAGAAGTATTATTTTTCAAATATGAATAAGTGTTTGAAGCACCGTTTCCAACACCCGATATAAATACTGAATTATAATACAATAATATATTATTTCCACTATAAGCGTAGTCAGTAATGCCCATATATGAATGATTATTTGTCATTCCATTTCCGAGTGAAATCTGGTTATTTGAAACTGTATATGTCATTGTTACGCCACTTTGTCCATAAAGATAAATTCCGATTACATTAGAATTTCCGGTTGACGAAGAAGTCGGACCGCAATTAAAGATATTATTTCTGCTTAAATCTTTATTGGAAGAACCACCCAAACGAATACCATAAAAATAACCTGCACTTCCTGTTGTCGTTTGTGAAATATAACCGATGATATTATTTTGAATATTAGTAACATATATAACCGATGAATAAATTCCGTAAACCGAACCCGTTCCTGCTATTGATATTATATTACTATTTGATGTATTACCGATTATATTCCCTGTAGTCGTACCAATATTGCATAAACCACTTGAATGATAAATACCAGAAAAAGTTGCAGAACCCGTATTAGATAAATTTATATTCTGAATAGTATTCCCCTGAACAGAAATCGCTGTTGTTGAGCCAACGGAAAGTCTTATTCCGTAAAATGAAACTGCTCCGCTGTTACTCCAGGCACTTCCGCCGCAATTTGCAGACTGACCTCCTATATAATTGTTCAGTACAGAATCGGCATTCGATGATGTTGAATTAATATATATCGGAAATGTGTTCCCGCTGGGAGGTGTTGTTCTGTTATTATACAAATGATTTCCATTGATTATCCAACCGTTACCGGAATATGTATCAATATAAACTCCGGAATACGCAAAATTGGAAATATAATTGTTTTCGATTCTGTTGTAACTATTCAGTTTACCAGAAGTTCCGTACGAATAAATTCCGCTGTAGTAACTCTGTGTTGTACCTGTACTGTCTCTTATTATATTCCCTGAAACCGTATTATAACTGTTACCGTCCGCCGCTGTTGAAGCACCTATATGGATTAATCCGCTTACTGTCGTTGATGAGGAAGTATTTTTTCCGATAATCCGGCAATTTTTGACAATGATATTATTAGAGCCGTTAATTAATTTTATTACGGGTCCTGTTCCAGCATCATTAAATATCCACAGATTTTTAGTTCCCGCCGAAGACGGGTCATCACCGTCGATATTAAAATATGCTGCACCGTCGAACAGGAATATGGCAGTCCCATTAGTTCCTAATATTCTCATTGAAGTTGACGAGGCAGGTTTAATAGTAACTGTATTATCCGCACTTGCACCGTTAATAGCCGTAACAGTAATAGGGAATGTTTCCGAAGGATAATCCGTATCCACAAGCGAGAATATCACATCATCGCTGATTCCTCTTTCAACCGCATCGGCTACTGCCGCAGTAATGGTCGTATAGGCTCCTCTCGGCTCGTCGCCTCTGTTTCCCGATTTTTTAAAGATAGGGTCATCCGCATAGACAACTGTCGGTCCTTCATAAGGTTTATCGCCTTCATAAATTACGGAATATTTTTCTTCTACTTCTACTATTTTATATTCCGGTGCTTTTCGATTTTCGCTTCTTACTATTTTTTTATCTTCAGTTCTGTTTTTATTATTGTAAAACCTTTCGGAATTTTCTTTTGTTTGCAAATTATCGGAACTAAAGTCAAGTATATCAATGGATTCCGGCGTATCATCATTGACTACATTCTGTTCATCATTATTCTGTACCTCCACCTTCATCTGAACTTTTCTTGTGAAGAATTTATGATACAGATTTTTTCCGGTATACTTATTAAAATCGGCAATACCGACGGTATAAGTTCCGGCAAGTGGTGCATCTATTATTTTATACTGGTTAGAGGTCGTCGGAGCAGAAGTAACGGATGAGACTGACGTTCCTTCGAATCCCGCAGAAGGATTCGAACCGACGTTCGGTGTAGAATTTAAATCCTGAGCCACGACAAAATACTGCACATAATCACCTAATGATACAGAGCCGCCGTATATAATCGAATAATCTATTGTAAAGTTAGTCGGAGAAGAGCCAACGTTAGCGGTCTTATATTTCCATCCGTTATCGGATGAAGTATTTCCGACGAATGCATTTGCATCTGTTGATTTCTTATAATAAATTCTCGGCAGGTTAGTCCAGTCAACCCCGCTTATAGCATCAGTTATAGTAACACCTGACAAAGTTCTGTCAGAGGTTGAAGTCGTATTTCCCAGCACCGTATAAGTAATAACAGGAGGAGAGTCGTCCCAGCCGTATTCATAAGCACCCATAGAGGGGTTTGTACCGTTTCGTGCGATACCGAGATAGTCTGTCGTAATTCCTGTAATCGGGGTGCCTGAAGCAAGCACGGCACTTCCAAGTGCGGGTCTTAAATCAGTGCTGCTCAGAAATGCCGGGTCAACATTTAAAGAGCTTGCATCATCTCCCGTTGCTGTTTTCCAGGCATTAAAATTCGAAATTTCCGAGCCGTAGTAACCAAATGCACTGCCTGTTGTATAATAATCATTAAAGTCAATATCCGTAAACGGTGTTCCGCTGTTTACATAGACAGTATATGTTTTCGGAGTGTTACCGGTCATCGCATTATAAAAGATGTTATTTTTTAAGTACATACCGGCATCAGGTGTTGTTACACTCAGGCAAATCGAGTAAACACCCGCTGTCGTACTTGTGAATGCTCCCGTAAGACTGATGGAATTATAATATAATTTATAACCGGTTCCTCCGGATATTTTTATTCCGATTGGACCGTATATTGAGTTAGTGCTTCCATAGTTAGACAAGTTATAAATAATGTTATTGTCGAGTTGATTATTCGTTACCGAAGTTGATGAATAGAAATAAATACCTATACAAATAGATGAAGAGGAAGTTGCACCGCCGAACGAATGAATGTTATTTTTAGTAATTACTCCATTGGATATATATGAATCAAAATGCATACCGTATTTATCACCGGTCTTGATCAAATTATAAATTTCATTTCCAGAAATTGTAAATCCGGTGATTGCCCGAAGGTACATTCCGTAATAATACACATAATCGGAAGAGCTACCGGAACCTATTTTATTTCCGTTAATTGTTAATCCTTCCAGTTCGCCACCAGTTGTTTCAATACCACTTGCATATATACCGTAATAACATTTTGAAATCTGGTTATTTTGTATAGTAAGATTATCATTATCGGCACCGGTGCCGGTTTTTGAAACAGACGTACCACCGACGAAAATTCCGAAAATTGGGTCAGTTGAATTTGCCCCTGCTTTAATATTGCAGTTTTTAATAATATTATTTGTTGCGCCTGCGTTTGTTCCAAGCGAAGAAACCCATATTGCACAGGTATTATAACCTGTTCCAGTGTTTTCTATTGTTAAATTTCTGTCCGTGCCTTTCGATGTATTGGAACCGTCTATTATGACGTAATCTGCACCGTTTAATTTAATTACCGCCGATGTCGAAGAGCCGCTGATGGTCGGGGTTGTGCTTCCTGCAGGTTTAATAGTGAGAGTATTTGTTGCATTTGTTCCCAGATTTTGATTTATAGAAATAGGGAGTGTTTCGCTTGTATAAGAGGCATCAATCAATGAAAAGACAACAGGTCCATCCTGCATTTTGCCGTTATAATCGTTAACTGCTGCAGTCAGAGTTGTATAATTACCTCCAGAACCGACAGTGAATGTGCCGCTGATTCCGTTCATAATTGTATAACTTCTGATAGTTCCCGTAAGAGGGAATGCACCGGAAGTAAGCTGCACATTAGACGGAGTCGAATTAAAGACCCCTGAATTTATTCCTACATAAGGAGTAGTTTGCAAATCCTGTGCAACTATAAAGTACTGTATTACGTCACCTACAGAAACCGAGCCGCCGTTGATTATGCTGTAATCAATAGTGAAACTGAAAGGTGTAGAGCTGCTTGAAGTTTCGGTAAATTTCCATCCGTTATCTGAAGATGTATTTCCGACGTAAGTATTATTATCGGTTGATTTTTTATAATAAATTCTCGGTTTGTAATCGCTTACATTAACTCCGCTCGTGTCTGTAATTTCCGCAAAGTCAGTAAGAGTTCTGTTTGATGTAGATGTTGCATTAGGCAAAGGAGTATAGGTAATTGTCGGACCGGAGATATCTACTCCGTTTTCATAAGCTCCCATAGAGGGTGTCGTTCCGCTTCGTGTGACACCGAGATAGTCAGTTGTTATTCCCGTAATCGGAGTACCCGCATCCAGAACAGAACTTCCAAGCGCAGGTCTTAAATCCGTTGTGCTTTTGAACTGCGGGTCTGCTGCCAGTGAATTTCCATCTCCGCCTGATGCCGTCTGCCAATCCGATAATGTTGTTTTATTCGACGACAGATATCCGAGCACTCCTTCATTACCATAAGCGTAATAGTCATTATAATTGATTGTTAAAAATGCAGATGCACCTGATAAAGTATAAATTGCATACGCAGTCGCTGCTCCTGTTGTGTTTTCTATTCCGTTGACAAGTATGTTATTTCTTATATTAAGATTCTTAATACCGGACAATATAAATATTGCTCCGCTGACATCAGCAGTAGCACTGCTTCTTGAAATCGTCCCGTACAGATTAACTGTATTATAAAAAATGTTGTATCCGCCTCCGTTTTCTATTCTTATACCGCATATATTGTCATTAATTCCGGAATTACCTTGACCGCTTATATCATATATAAGATTATTTACGACAGTTATTCCTGATGTCGAATTATCCGTACTCAAATTCATTCCTTTACCGCCGTAAAATCCGGTGCCTGTAGATTTTAAAGCATGTATGTTATTTTTTGATATTGTTGTATTCGTTGTCTGAGGTCCGACATAAATTCCTACGGGATTAGTAAGAGTACTAATCATATTATATACTTCATTTTCTGTAATAGTTGAATTTATAACATAAGAAGTGAATATGCCGTATTTTCCGACATAGTCGGCCGCTACCGTCGAACCTATGCTGTTTTTCTCAATTGTAACACTGTTGTGAGAATAATAAGCAAGTCCAATAATATATACAGCATAATATGATTTCTCGATTGTATTATTTGATATTGTAAGATTATGATTATCCGCTCCTCCTGTTCCTACCGAAGTACCGCCCGAAAATATTCCGTAAATAAAATCATTGCTTTCAGTGACCTTACCTGACCTTATTTTGCAATTTTTTATAGTATTATATGTTGCTCCCTGTCCGTTTCCGAGACTTGCCAGCCAGATTACGTTGCTGTTGGAAGTTGAGTTGGTATTTTCTATTGTCAGACTTCTGTCGGTACCTTTGGATGTATTTGACCCGTCAATTATGACATAGTCGGCGCCGTTAAGTTTTATAATCGCCGAAGCGGAAGAAGAGCCGCTTATTTTCGGGGTAGTGCCTGATGCGGGTTTAATAGTGAGTGTATTTACGGTGCTTGAACCCGGATTCTGATTTATTACAATCGGGTATGTTTCACTCGTTGAATAAGAAGCATCAATTAAAGAAAACACAACCGGTCCGGTCTGACATTTAGAATTGTAATCAGCTACGGCTGCAGTAAGAGTTGCATAATTGCCGGTCGCACCGATTGTAAAAGTACCGCTGATTGAACCTAAAATCGTATAACTATTGATAGTTCCTCCAATGGGGAAATCGCCTGAATCGAGTGCACAGTGGGTTGGTGTCTTAGCAAACGTCCCCCAATTAATTCCGACGTTTGGCGTCGGAGCGAGGTCTTCGGCAGTAATAAAATACTGTATAACGTCTCCAACGGAAACCGAGCCGCCGTTAATAATGCTGTAGTCAATCGTGAAACTGAAAGGTGAAGAGCTGCTTGTTGTTTCTGAATATTTCCATCCGTTATCGCCTGATGTATTTCCGGCATAAGCATTATTGTCAGAAGATTTCTTGTAATAAATTCTCGGTTTGTAATCGGTTGTATTTACCCCTCTCATATCCGTAATTGCGGCAAAATCGGTTAAAACTCTTCCTGATTCTACTATGCTGTTTTGAAGAGCGGTATATATAATAGTTGGAGGTGACCGGTCGGAGGGAATTCCTGCAAATTCGTCAGCGCCGACGTCAGGTGCAGTTGCGGGATAATCAATTCTGTCGGGATATCCGGTATTCGGATATCTTGCGTGTCCGTCGTAGTCGTCGGTGATGTTCGGTGTACTTACAGTTGATCCGCCGCTTTCGCATTGAGTACTCTGGTCGGTTTTTAAATGCAGGTTATAAGGTGCTGTTGTAATATCCTGAAACGGCGGCAGTTCGCTGAATGAAGCCGCATCTCTCGGTGCAGCCATAATCTTATATTCTGCCATTGTTTGTTTCGAATTCGTACCGTCATAGAATATCAGATTACCTGCACCGGGTGTTCCGGCATAGAAGCAGTTATTGTTTGAAGCGTTTGCATATGTTATCAATATAGAATTTTCTCTTCTGTATGCTGCTGTTATTCCCGTTCCTTTCGGAGTCGATGTATTAACTATAATATTATTTCTTAACTCGACTGCAGGCGTTATGCTTGCATAAATTCCCGAAGAGCCCCAGTTTGAACCTCCGCTTGTTGTGGAAAGATAAATTGTGTTGTAAAAAAGTCCTATCGATGTTCCGCCCGAAATATACATTCCGGCTAAACCTGTAGTCGAACCTGAATTCGGGGTTTTTAAATCAGAAATGTAGTTATTATAAACATAATTTGACGTTCCTGTCGTAATATAAAAGCCGTACAAAGTAGCCGATATATCGTCATTAGTTAAATTATACACCCTGTTCTTATAGCAGTTCGTGGTTCCCGTGCCTTCGTTATGTATACCGTAAAGTGTTGTTCCGGAAGCCGATATGTTGTATACACTGTTTCCGTAAACTGCCGGATTCGTACCTGAAAAATAAAGAGCCGTAACATTTTTGATTGTGACTGTATGAATATTATTATTATAAACCTGATTTGCAGCCGAGCCTGACATATATATTCCAAAAAACGAGCCATTTCCTCCGGTTATATTCGATACCGTATTTCCGTAACAATCTCTGTTCTGTGCAACCCCGGTATTGGAATAAAGTCCATAGAAGACTGAAGTGCCGGTAATTGTAATACCGGAAAAAGTATTGTTTGCAATTGTTTCCGTACCGCCTGCCGGATTTCCGTTATTGTAATACCCGTAAAAAGTTCCTGATGTTCCTGTTCTGCCAATTGTTCCGCTTGTAGAGTTTCCGGAAATTGATTTGTTATTTGTAGCACCGGAAGCATATATCAGATAAACATTACCGGTCGAAGATAATGTTCCTGCGGCAAACGTGTTGTTATCAAAAGTTTCGGATGTGACGGTCTGCATATTGTATATTCCGTGTGTAATAGAAGACGTCGAATTATTTGCCAGTGTAATAGCATTATTACTTCCTACAACATTCCCCGAAACGTTTGCATAAAAAATACCGCTTAGATCACTACCGTGAGAAGTCCCGCCGCCGCCTGCATTGTTTATCGTGTTATATGCTGCAAAGGGATTGTTAACATAATTGAAATACACTCCGTATGTCGGTGTCGCACTACCTCCTCCGAAATTCTGCAGAATATTAGGAGAACCGGATTGTCCGATTGTAATGTTGGTGTCATAATAACTTGCACTTTGCCACCCTCTTACATATACTGAAATATGTACATTCTGAACTGTATTTCCGATTACAGTAATATTTTTGTTCTTTCCGTTTTCGGAAGAAACCTCGACTCCTGCGGGGTTATTAACGGCAGTTGGTCCGTTTGAAATATATATTCCCATTACATAAGGGCTTGTACTTTTAGTCATAGTAACTACGCAGTTTTTAATCGTGACATACTGGCAGCCGTTTGTTCCGCTAGGTTTATAAGTATAGTAACCGTATTCAATACCTGATTGCGATGCCGCAAGGTCAATTCCGTCGAATGTAATGTAATCCGTTCCGTCTATTCTGATTACCGCATCACCATTGCCTCCGACCGATGAAGTTGAAAGACTTCCCGCATCTGTTCTTGTGATTTTAGGATTACTCCCTGAGCCGTTTTTCTGAAAAGTAATCGTATTGGCTGATGTTCCTGTTGCAGTAATAGTTAATTGTGCAGTCGTATTTTCAGTATGATTCGCCGCTACAAGAAACCTGACCCCTCCCGAGCCGACGCCGCCTGAATTCAGTGCGGTTATAGCCGCCGAAATATCTGAATAATCACCGGGAATGGATTTATCCCCGCTCAATTGTGCGTAGACATTTCCGCTGATTATGACGGTTATTAATAAAAATGCAAATAGTAAAAATAATTTTTTCATATTGATGTTATTATATGAATCATAATATTTTTATAATTGTGGCACATTATCTTAACACCCTTTCATTAACTAAGAAATCTGTTTCGGAGTTATACATGTTATTTATCTGTTATTAAAAACATAATTAAAACAGAATTAATTATCAACAAAGAAATTTGTAAGTATTATATTACTTTTGACGCATAGGTGAACTGATAATAAACATATAATATATAGCATGAATAGTAAAGAGTAATGTGTGATGAGTAATGAGTTATCAGTGTCTACTGTCTTGTCCTGAAATAGGTTGACAGAATTAAAAAGATAAAAACAACCAGAAAGGAGAACAAGATAGATGGAAAAACAAAAAAATGGAGGTATTACGATCAGATATAGTCCTGCATTT
>VGWA01000051.1 GCA_016873795.1 Ignavibacteria bacterium | reverse complement strand
TGTTAAATCTTTCTTCTAATTCTTTTCTCTTCATTGTCGTCTTTCCTTTCACTTATTTTTGTAAAAATAAGCATTTCTCAGACGACAAATGTCGTTATTTGAGCAATACCATTTTCTTGGTTTGAACAAATTTATTTCGTCCTTGCGAATCCTGTACTAATATTCTATAGAAATATACACCGCTTGAGAGACTGCTGCCGTTAAACTGAACAGCGTAGTAATCGGCTTTTTTAAATTCATTGTTCATCAGAACCATAATTTCACGTCCTGTGATATCGTATATTTTTAAAGCGACTTTTGAATCTGCAGACAGTTGAATGTCAATCTTTGTCGACGCGTTGAAAGGATTCGGATAGTTCTGCGACAACTTGAATTTGGACGGAACTCCGACTGTCACATCACCGGAAAGTAGAAAGTGTTCATTGTTTCCGTTATAATCTGTCTGCTTCAGCCGGTAGTAATACCTGCCCGCTGAAAGTTCTCTGTCTTCATATGCATAGCATTTTGGCGTGTTTACCGAACCGTTGCCTTTTACAAATCCTATTTCCTTCCAGCCGTTGATTTCGCTTCTTTTCCGCTCAATATAAAACCCGTAGTTGTTCAATTCAGCTGAAGTCTGCCAGTTGAGAATCACTTTGTTGTCTTCCGCCAGTGCTGTGAAGGAGACAAGTTCGACTGGCAATGTCCTATCAGTAAATAAAGCAAAATATAATTGAGTCAAACCACCTATTGTCGTATAGTTACCTCCGGAGTAAATATCGCTTTCACTGACGACGATTGTCTGAACAGTACTGTTTGCATCAGGATTCCAGTTGGCGTCTGCGTTTCCGTTTGTGTTGTTTAGTTTGGCGATTCGGTTTCTTGTTTGCCCGCCGATTGATAAAAAGTCGCCTCCTGCATAAATATCGCTTCCGCTTATTGCGATTGTTCGGACAGTACTGCCTGCATTAGGATTCCAGGTTCCGTCTGCTTGTCCGTCTGTGTTATTTAGTTTAGCGATTCGGTATCTTGTCTGCCCGCCGATTGATATAAACCCACCCCCTACATAAATATCGCTTCCGCCGATGGCAATTGTCAGAACAGTACTGCTTGCATTAGGATTCCAGGTTCCGTCTGCTTGTCCGTCTGTGTTGTTCAGTTTTGCGATATAGTTTCTTGTCTGTCCGCCTATTGAGGTGAAGTCGCCACCTGCGTAAATATCGCTTCCGCCGAAGGCAATTGTCCGGACAGTACCGTTTGCATTAGGATTCCAGGTTCCGTCAGCCTGTCCGTTTGTGTTGTTCAGTTTGGCGATATAGTTTCTTGTCTGCCCGCCGATTGACGTAAAATAGCCACCTGCGTAAATATCGCTTCCACTGACGGCAATTGTAGAGACAGTACTGCCTGCATTTGGGTTCCAGGTTCCGTCCGCGTTCCCGTTTGTGTTGTTTAGTTTGACGATTCGGATTCTTGTCTGTCCGCCGATTAAGGTAAAGTCGCCACCTGCATAAATATCGCTTCCGCTGACGGCGATTGTATAGACGGGGAAGTTTGCATTAGGATTCCAATTCTCATCCGCCTGTCCGTTTGTGTTGTTTAGTTTTGCGATTCGGTTTCTTATCTGCCCGCCGATTGATGTAAACTTACCCCCTGCATAAATATCGGTTCCACTGACGGCAATTGTAGAGACAGTACTGCCTGCATTTGGGTTCCAGGTTCCGTCCGCGTTCCCGTTTGTGTTGTTCAGTTTGGCGATTCGGTTTCTTGTCTGCCCGCCGATTGATGTAAACTCACCCCCTGCATAAATATCGCTTCCGCTGACGGCGATTGTAAAGACAAACCAGTTTGCATTAGGATTCCAGGTTCCGTCCGCATTCCCGTTTGTGGTGTTCAGTTTTGCGATATAGTTTCTTGTCTGCCCGCCGATTGACGTAAAATAGCCCCCTGCGTAAATATCGCTTCCGCTGACGGCAATTGTAAAGACATAATTGTTTGCATTAGGATTCCAGGTTCCGTCCGCATTCCCGTTTGTGGTGTTCAGTTTTGCGATATAGTTTCTTGTCTGCCCGCCGATTGATGTAAATATACCCCCTGTATAAATATCGCTTCCGCTGACGGCAATTGTATAGACATGACTGTTTGGATTAGGATTCCAGTCGATGTCCGCGTTCCCGTTTGTGTTGTTCAGTTTGGCGATTCTGTTTCTTGTCTGTCCGCCTATTGACGTAAAATAGCCCCCTGCGTAAATATCGCTTCCGCAGACGGCAATTGTATAGACAGTACTGTTTGCATCAGGATTCCAGGTCTCGTCTACTGTGCCGTTTGAGTTTATATGCGCTATGCGATTTCTGTCATAAGAGTCGACTTTTGTAAATTCGCCGCCGATATACCATCCGCCGCTGCCGTCGGAAACGGCTATATAAATATTACCGTTCACTTTTGGAAAACTTATATTAGGTGAGCAGGATGTAGTAGTTAGTTTTGCTCCGTGTCCCGTACAAGGACCTACATAAGTAAAATTGCCCCCGATATAAATGTAGTCTCCGTCGACAGCTATTGAATATACGGTTCCGTTTGTTACCCACATATACTTATTTGCGGTTGAAGGTTGGCAATACGCTGTTGTGCAGTACAGCAAATAAATGATCAACGCAGGTAAAGATGCAGAAATAAAATTTTTCATAATGTTTTAACTTATAGTTTGAAATGGAATTATGAGTTAAACAAGTTAGGTAGATTATGAAACTTTTACCTGATATAATTGTCGTTTAATTTTTATTTCTACCATATTCTTTTTTTTACCTCGTATCTCTTACCTATTCTTTTGTAATATAATCATATGATTCTAAATATTCAAGTAATCTATGCAATATGATTCATTTAAAATCTTTACAATAAGTGTGTAAATAGCAAATCAAGTGTGAATGTCAAGAAGCCTCTTCGTTTGTTTATTGATTCATTCATTAAAAATAATAAAAAAGTGAAGAGAAAATTAAAAAAACAGAACTAAAGTCAGGGAAATCTGAGACACGGAGAAATTTTTCAACGCAAGGATTCAGAGATAATTAAGAATTAACCTAAAGGCAGGCCTAAAGGCAGACGGGAATTATAAATTATAAATGAGAATGATAAATTAAAAATATAATGTATAAAATATTATATATCATATGTTATATATCATATGTTATATGCAATATGTTATATGCAATATGTTATATGCAATATGTTATGTGCAATATGTTATATGCAATATGTAATTTACTCACTGTCATCCGAACCCTGTTTTAGGAACTTTTTGGTTATCTTGTCCTGAAATATGTTCGCGATATTTCACAGATTACAGTTCACTGATTACATTTCCCTGTTCACAGCGGAGTATGATTTTTTATATATAAATTATTTGTTAATATCCGTAATTTGAAAGAAAAAAATAATCAGATGAAAAATTATTATAATAATATTCTGGAATCGATTGGTAATACGCCGATTTTGAAGTTGAATAAAATTGCAAAAGGTTTGAAAGCGAATATATATGCAAAGCTGGAGTATAATAATCCGGGTGGGAGTGTGAAAGACCGGATTGCGAAGTATATGATTGAGAAAGCAGAAAGAGAAGAGAAGATTAAACCGGGTGATACTATACTTGAGAATTCTTCAGGAAATACAGGAATGGGACTTGCAATTGTGTGTAATCAGAAAGGTTATAAATTAAAACTTGTTGTTCGGGATACGATTAGTAAGGAGAAGTTGCGGATGCTGGAGATTCTCGGAGCGGAAATTATCAAGGTAGATGCAACGCTGCCTCCGGAGAATCCGAATTCATATAACAAACTTGCAGAAAACATTGCGGCAAGAGATAAAACTGTTTATTATATAGACCAGCACAATAATCTTGATAATAATGAGAGTCATTATGCTACAACAGGTCCGGAAATCTGGGAGCAGACGAAAGGTGAGATAGATTATCTGATAGGCGGTATCGGTACGGGCGGTACAATACTCGGTGCGGGAAAATTTCTTAAAGAAAAGAATCCGGAGATAAAAGTTATCGGAGTTGATCCTGTCGGCTCGGTATTCTATAATTATTTCAAAGATAAGATATTAATCAAACCGTCTGAATATAAAATCGAAGGCATAGGTGATGAGTTTCTGATTAAGACCGCACAACTTGAACTGCTCGATGATATGTATCAGGTGACAGACAGTACGGCAATAGAATGGGCTAAGAAAATTGCAGTAGAGGAAGGAATAATAGCAGGAGGTTCGAGCGGTGCGAATGTGTGGGGTGCGGTTAAACTGGCGAAAGAGATTGACAGAGAAGCGAATATTGTTACATTAATATGTGATACAGGATACAAATATGTTAGTACGATTTATGATGAGGAATGGGTAAAGAAAAATATTAACAAATAACAAATAGTAGATAATAAAAATTAAAACAATCAAGAATTAAAAATAAACGAGTAACAAGTTACCAGTTACAAGTAACGAAAATTTTCTGTTCAATATTTACTATCTGTGTCAATCAGTCTCCATCATATTGCTCAATGTTCCCTCTGTCATCCTGAACATGTTTCAGGATCTCATAACTTTTCACTCATACCCCGTCAATCGTAACTTCTTCATCGTGTCTCTGATTTCCCTGACTTTAGTTCTGTGTTTTTTTTTGTATTTTTTCTATTTTTAATTGTTCATTTTTGATTGTTAATTGTCAGTAGTCTCCTTTTTCGACTATTTCGTCCGGAATATTTTCCCACTTTTTAAATTCTCCGCTTACTGAATTGAGAAAACTTGTGAAGAGTTCTCTTTCATCGAAGTTTGCCTCGGGAATTTGCTTTCTTACCGTTTTGGCAAGAGCTTTTTTGAATTCGAAACCGAGATGTTTTACCAGTTCTTCAATTTTTATTTTTGCCATTTTTTTATTTTTTTCAAATTTAATTCTATTTGCCGATAAAAGAAATTTAAAAATAAAATATCAGATTATTTAAAATGCTGAATCTCAGGTGTTTTTTTATGTTTGAATAACTAACGTAAATTTTTTATTTTATATGAAAAAACTATGAGAAAATTTACACTGTTTTATTTGGTCTTGTTCGGACTTGCTGTTTTTTCATGCGGGAAAAAGGAAATCGATATTAAAAAAGGAGATTGGAGAGGAGTAATTTTACCGGTCAGGGAAAATCCTGATATCGAAATTCCTTTCAATTTTTACGTGGAGAGTACGGCAGAAAATAAACATACAATAATCATAAGGAATGCTGATGAAAAGATAATGATAGATGAGATAATTTTGAGAGGTGACTCTTTAATTGTGAGAATACCTGTTTTCAGCGATGAGATAAAAGCGCTTATTTACGGAGGAGATTCGCTCGCAGGTGAATATATTCATTACGGCAGCAGAAGCAGTTACGGTATGACTTTTTTTGCTAAAGCGGGTGTAAACGAAAGATTTAAGGATAAAGACGAAAAAGTGGTCTCTGATTTAACGGGTAGATGGGAAACAAAAGTTAATCCGGGTGATTCTAATGAATACAGAATTATCGGTGAGTTTATACAGACCGGCAATAATTTAATAGGGACTTTTTTATCCGCATCGGGAGATTTCAGGTATCTTGAAGGAAATGTTTACGGAAATAAAATGATGATGTCAAAAGTTGACGGAGCGCATACGGTTTTATTTACGGCGGAAATATCACCTGATGGAAATTTAATAAATGGAATGCTGATAGGCGGACCAAACTGGAAAGAAAAATGGACTGCGAAGAAAAATGAAAAAGCAGAACTGCCCGACCCGGAAAAAGTAACCGAACTGAAGAAAGGATATGAGACAATAGATTTTTCGTTTATTAATACTGAAAAAAAGCTTGTTAGTCTCAAAGACGAAAAGTTCCTTGGCAAAGCAGTTGTGGTGCAGATTTCAGGTACATGGTGTCCGAACTGCAAAGATGAAGCAGTGTTGTTTGCGGGATTATATGAAAATTATCAGCCTGCGGGATTGGAAGTTGTATCGTTGAATTTTGAATCGAAAGACACGGTTTCTGCACTCGAGAGAATGTTGAGATTCAAAAATCAAACGGGAGCCGGATATGAGTTTTTGTATGCGGGTGAGCCGGGAAAAAATAATGTCATGAAAGTACTGCCTGCTTTGAAAAGTTTCAATGGATATCCGACTACAATTTATATGGACAGAAAGCATAAAGTAAGAAAAATTTACACTGGTTTTTCGGGACCGGGAACGGGAGTTCATTATGAAAAGATGAGGAACGGAATAATAGATATTATAGAAAAGGTTTTACAAAATTAATAAAATGCATAGCTTATGGTTGCAAGTATATTGATTGTATTGTACCACTGTTTATATGAATTTCGGATTTCATTCTGTACTCCGTTTATGTCGTAAATAGTTCTCATATCGGTAAATTGCGGACGCGAGTTAATTGATTCAATATTTAATCCGACGGAAAAATTTTTATTGATGTTGTATCTTGCCCCGACCGCTATAATGTAACATTCGGAATAAGTTGATTTTTCCTTAACCGTAACCGTAGCGTAAGTACCCGGACCTGTGCCCGTTAACTTATATTCGGGAGAATCGAAATCAAGTGCGCCTCCGAAAAGTTTAATGTCGATGTTATAGTTCTGAACAGGAAAAGATTTAATAAGACCCATAAAAATACCTTTGACATGCCAGCTTTCCGATGTAAGGTTCCAGTTAAATAACGGGTATGCAGCAGCTATATCATTTCTGAGAGCATTGGCGTCAACTGGGTTTGAATTATACATACCCATCAGACATATGGAGAAATCGCTTAACATATTTATTCCGACGGTTAAATCAACTTTGTAACCTATGTTTGCATAACCGGAATTAGGGTCGGTTGGATTTTTTTTTGCAAAATCACCAAGCGGAATGCTCGGACCTGCATTAATACTGCTGAAAATCCATCCTTTTGCCTGCGGAAAAGAAATATTAACGATTAAAAGAACGGAGAGCAATGTGATAATTAATGTTTTAATCATATTTAAAAAATTTAAGTTTGTTTATTCTTAATGGTGAATATAAAATGAGATTAGTCCTATAATAATTAATATAATACCTGTAAGAGTTTTTGCATTATGCTCGAGAAAATGCAATTTGTTTCCCAGCGTGTCTATGCCTTTTCTGGCAATCAGAACAACCACTATCATACCGGCCACAGTAAGCGATAGATAAATAAGAGCAAGAGCTGAAATAGCATGTAATCCGATAGTACCTGCAGTAAAAAAATATGCTTCGATTTCTATGCAGGGAGAAAAAAACATTGCAGCAGTCAGTGAAAAAATTATTGTTCCTGTCGGACGTTTCGATATTTTTCTTAGTGCGTTTTCGTCAATGTGAGTGTGATTATGAATTTTCCTGAGTTTTCTGTCTTCGATTATGTTTAAAATTATGTAAACAATACCGATTGTTATTAAAATAGACGGTGCGATAATTGTACTAATTAGTTCCAAAGATTCACTGAGTTTCAGACCGATAATACCAATTAAAATTCCCAGAATTATTGTGCTCAAAGTGTGTGAAAAACCGGCTATAAGAGTGACTTTTACCATTGTAGATTTTTTCCAGTTTTCGGATTTGCCGAGCATTACTATTGGTACCCAGTGATTAGGTATGATTGAATGCAGCAGACTAAGGAAAATGCTTCCTATCAAAAAATTAAGAAAAATATTATTAAACTCTGATAACATTATCAAACAATTTAAAAAAAATAAATTAAGATTTATATATAAAATCATTTGACATAGTGAAAATGTAAGTACACGACGACAAATTTTAGCGGGTGAATTGACTCAACTAAAGTCAGGTCAAGCTTAATAGAAGTTACCCCGCCGGGTTCTCGGCAGATTTAATATTTCTCCTATACTTGGTTTCTGCAAAACTAAATAAAGTCCTGAAAGCAAGCGGGAAGTCAGGTATATCGTTTAGACAAAGTCGGGACTCAATTGTCTTATCTTCTTGCCTTCAATATAAACGTTTTAGAATTGATTATTTGTTAATTATCGGATGGATTTTCAGGGAATGTGGAGATAATAGTAAAATCTCCTCCCATATCTTTTAGAATTTTGTGCCACAGATTGGAAGGATTATCCGTAAAAAGGTAATCCTGAGAGAAGTTATTTACAAACCATGCTTTTTCTTTTAATTCGTTGTTGAGCTGGTTAGGTCCCCAGCCGGAATAACCGAGGAAAAACAGGAAATCGTCCGGATTCAGGATTTTTGTTTCCGCCATTAATTTCAGATTTTCATAATTGCCGCCCCAGTAAACGCCGTCAACAATTTCGTATCCGCCTTCCAGCAGATTACCGGCTTTGTGTATGAAGTTTAGCAGGTTATTTTCAACCGGTCCTCCTATAAATACTCTGGCATCGAATTCGGGAAAATCCTCTACTACTTCATTTAATTTCAATTCTGATTCGCGGTTTAATATGAATCCGATAGAACCCTGTTCGTTATGTTCGGTCAGGAAAATTACCGTGTGATTGAAAATATCAGATAAGTGCGGTGCAGATATCAGTAAGTTTCCTTTTTCTGCATTTAATATTTGCTGGTCTTTTAAAGTCATATATTCAAATATAATGAAAATATTCTATTCTACAATAACAAAAATAATAACTAAAAAGTTGGATATGACAGATAGCCGCATCAGCCGTCTTTTAGTTTTCAGTAAACCGCAAATGAACAGATTTTTTGAATGGCAACCGAATCAGCATAATAAACAGATATTTAAAAATTTTCTTATTAGAGTAATAATTTGGAATTT
Source organism: Ignavibacteria bacterium (assembly GCA_016873795.1). Lineage (GTDB taxonomy): Bacteria > Bacteroidota > Ignavibacteria > Tepidaquicellales > Tepidaquicellaceae > VGWA01. The sequence continues at coordinate 8,594 of VGWA01000051.1, read as the reverse complement.
TTTAAAGGGTTTTTCCATTTATTATATTATTGAAAACAGCTATTTTTGTATATAAAAACATTGTGTTATTGGATTAAATTTTAATGATTTCTTTACCTCAGGAAGTTCAGCAGAGAATAAAAAATATCAAGTTAATCGTATCTGATGTTGACGGTACTTTGATAAGCAGTAAAAACGGTGTAGGTGAGCAAACCGTAGAGCTTGTTAAAAAGTTAAAACAGAAAGGGGTGCTTTTTACCTTTGCAACACAACGAGTGCATTCCTCAATTGTACCTTTTGCAGAAAAATTGGAGATAGAACTTCCGATAATAACAGTAAACGGTGCATTAATAAAAGATTTAAAAAATAATGTACTGCAAAAATCAGTAATATCGCCTAAAAAAGTATTGAAAGCAATATCTTTTTCAGACAGATTTTATGTGCGGACTGCTTTAGTGTACGATGATGAAATTGTATATACGGAAGATAATTCGGTATTAAAAGATTATATGTACAGGTTAGGAACAAATTACCGTCTTGTAGATAGTTACTATAATTATCTGGATAAAGTTGTTGAGATAATTATGCTCGGCAATGAGAGAAAAGTAGTAAAGTATATACAGAAAAAGATGAACTATCCGTTTAAATATTTTCTGAATGCGAAGTATTACAGGACGAGTTCGAGTTTAGGTATTTATAATCTGGAAATAAGATGTTCCGGAACTAACAAGAAAAAGGCATTGAGAAAACTGACAGGGCATTTAGGAATCAGAAGAAGTCAGGTTGCGACAATCGGGGATTGGTATAACGACAGGGATTTATTCGAATATGGGGGTTTTAATGTTGCATTACAAAATGCGGTACCGGAATTAAAAGCAATGTCGGATTTAATAACCGAAAGGACAAATGAAGAAGACGGGGTGGCGGAATTTTTGAAGTATTTGTATGATTGTATATAACAAATAGTAAAAAGTAAATAGTAGATAGCAAGGGGAAATTAAAATAGAAATAATATGAAGAAAATAGTAGAATGCGTACCGAACATTTCCGAGGGAAGGAATCAGGATATAATAAATGCATGTGCCGATGCCGTAAGGGCAGTGCCGGGTGCGACTCTGCTCGATGTTGACCCGGGCAAATCAACAAACCGTACTGTGTTTACGTTTGTAGGAGATACCGAAAGTGTCGTAGAAGCTGCTTTTCAATTTTCAAAGACGGCTTACAGTCTGATTGATATGACCGGGCATAAAGGAGAACATCCGAGGATGGGTGCGGTTGACGTTGTTCCGTTTGTGCCGGTGGCAAATGTTACAATTGAAGAATGCGTTGAGTGTGCAAAGAAATTCGGTCAAAAAGTCGGCAAAGAATTGGGTGTACCGATATATTTATATGAAGAGGCATCTGTAAATCCCGCAAGAAAACAACTGAGACAAATAAGAGCCGGCGAATATGAAGGATTGAAAGATAAAATATACAAACCGGAATGGAAACCTGATTACGGACCGCAGGAATTTGTACCGAAATCGGGAGCAACGGTAACAGGTGTCAGATTTTTTCTGGTAGCATATAATGTAAATATATTGGGTACAAAGGAACAGGCACACAGAATAGCATTAAATATAAGGGAACAGGGAAGAAATGATGATGAACCCGGAAGGTTAAAAGCCATTAAGGCGATAGGGTGGTACGTTGATGAATATAATATGGCTCAGGTATCGATTAATCTGGATAATTATAAAATAACCCCCCCTCATATTGTATTTGAAGAATGCATAAAAGATGCCAAAGAATTAAATCTGGCAGTATGCGGCAGTGAGCTTGTAGGTCTGATTCCTTTGGAAGCAATGTTGATGGCTGCGGAATATTATATTAAGAAAGAAAATCTGTTTATACTCGACGAGAAACAAAAAATAAGGCTGGTAATTGAGAGATTAGGCTTATCTTCAATTTCGAAATTCATACCCGAAAAGAGAATAATAGAATATATGATTGAAGACAGTGGAAATGAACCGCTTGCAGATATGAGCGTAAGAAGTTTTGTTGAGTTAGTAGGTGCAAGAACATCAGCTCCGGGCGGCGGAAGTGTTTCTGCGCTGGCTGCATCGCTTGGCTCTGCACTGGGAACAATGATGGGTTGGATGAGTTACGGAAGCAGAAAATTCGAACATCTGGATGCAAAAATGAGAAAATTTATTGCTCCCTTGCATATAAATATGAAGAAAATGATTTCGATGATAGATGCCGATACGAATGCATTCAACGATTATATGCTGGCAATGAAACTTCCGAAGAAGACTAAGGATGAAATGAAATTTAGGGAAGAAAAAATGCAGGAAGGCTTGAAAAAAGCTGTGAATGTACCGATGGAAGTAATGCGAACCGGAGATGGATGCTGGGAGTTTATGTCGGAGATGGCAAAATACGGGAATATGTCTTCGAGAAGTGATCTGGAAGTCGGGGCGAAAATTCTTGAAACGGGAATTTGGGGAGCATATAGAAATGTTCTGATTAATCTGCCTCAGATTAAGGATTATAAATTCAAGAATGAAGTAAAAAAGGAAGCAGAAGAAATTATTTTAAGGGCAGGTGCAGGATTGAAGAAAGTCGTAAAGATACTTGAGAAGAGAGTTTCAGACAGCAAATAATTTACAACGCAGAAAAAAAATAATTTAAGTAATTCAAATATGAAGAAGTATTATGAAAAAATTTTGAGGAATGCGGTTATTCCGCTCGCATTGTTAATACTTACAATTACTCTGATGACTTTCAACTCATGCGATAAACTGAGTGATATAATAACTCCGCAGGATATAGACATAACAAACGAGGGGAGTCTGATAAAGAACGTAAACGAGTTGTTGAATATTATGACGGCTTCAGCCTCGTATATAAATAAAGCAGCAAAGACAGGAAATATTTTATCTCCCGGTTGTCCGACGATAACAGTAATTCCGTCTTCTCAAACCATAACGGTAAGTTACGGCAATTCTCCTTGTATGGATTTATCCGATTCTTTGATGAGGAGCGGGAGTTATTCTATAAGCTATTATTTTAATTCATCAAAGGATTCACTTGCCGGAAGCATCAGTTTTTCCAATTACACGGTTTACCGCCGGAGTGGATTTTTCGGAGATACTAACTATGTAAAATTTACCGGCACGGATAAAATTAGTATGAAAAGGAATTCGGGGCAATTGAATTATCAGAGTGTTTTTACAATGAGCAATAATACAATTTCGAATTTTTCATCTCCGGCACAGATTAATATGAATTTGAACATAATAGCGGATTTTGGAGACAGCGTTATTTTCAACGATGATATATATGACATAGCGGGTTACGGAACGGTATCGGGCGGAAACGATATATACGGTTATAATATAGATAACGCAAATCATTTAATCTTATATAACAGCTGCCGTTATCATTTTCCCGAGCAGGGAAGGGTAACATTGATATTAAGCGGCAATGACTTCGGAGTCGATTTTTATCCGAACGGCGGAGTATGTGATGCGGTGGTTATGATAAGTAAGTATGGATTTTCCAAGGTTGTGGATTTGTTGAGTGTTGATTACTGATTAAGGAATTACGAAGAATTCATTGTCGTCAATTCTGTGGTGTCTGAGTACTCCTATACGTACAAGATTTACAAGTGTTCTGCCTGCCCTTCGTTCGGAAATATTGGCAAGCTTTTTGAATTTTTTAACCGTGATTTTTTCGTTTTCAGAAAGATATTTAAGAAGAATTTTTTCTGCATTACCAAAACTGAATTTTACAGAGTGAGCATTTTCATTCGAGTGTTTCAGGAGATTAACTGTTTCTTTGGAAGCGATGACGGATTTGTCGTTGAACCGAATATAAACTCTGTTTTCCGATTCATCATTTGAGTTGATTAATTTGTGAGGTTTTGATTTACTCTTTTCTATTTTTACTACAACAACATCCTTATTTTTTATGCATATAATTTCATATGTATAATTGACTGCCGGCAGACAGTAATGCCTGGCGGCAGTGTTTATAAGTTCAAGTTCTTCTTTTTCACTGTTAATTCCTACTACGGAACGATCGTCGTCTACTCCGAAAATCATGTATCCGCCGTCTGAATTGGCGAACGCAATGAGTTCCTTGGCTATTTTTTCGGGAGTGGAAAATTTGCGCTTGAATTCGATGTTTTTTCCTTCTCCGTCTTCGATAAGTTTGTAGAGTTCAAGTAGATACATATCAGCAGTAATCGGAAAGAAATTTTGTCAGAAAAATTTATTTTTGACTGTCGAGATAATTTTGCAGAAGTATTTCAGCGGAAATTAAATCAACCAGGTTTTTGTCTCTTCTCTTTGATTTTTTCAAACCGGAATTTCTAATATGATATTCCGCAAGTTTACTCGTTAGTCTTTCATCGAGAAGAATAATTTCGATAAGCTTATTCTGGGATACAAGAAAATTTCTAAATGCGTTTGCGAAGTTAATTACATCATCCGTAACGTGTGTTTTGGAAAAATTTAATTTTACGGGTAGTCCTATTATTATTTTCGAAATATTTTCTTCTTCGATAATTTTCAACAGTACGGCAAGAGTATTAATGTTATTTTCTATTACGCATCTGCCAAAAGCGAATTTTTTTAACTCATCGCTAACAGCCACTCCGATTCTACTCAAGCCGTAATCTATAGCCAGATATTTTGTATTATCAGTCAGTTATTTCTTTTAGGAAATTTTTTAAAATTTTTCCCGGTTTAAAATGCATTTTTCTTCTGCCGGGTACGTATACAAATTCACCGGTCTTTAGATTTCTTGCTTTCGGTTTTGGTTTGGTTTTTTTTACTTCGAATACTCCGAAATCCCTGATTTCCACTCTTAGTATCGGATCAGCTGTCATTATTAACTCGCGTAAAGATTCAAAAAAAGTATCAACGATAAGCTTTTTTGTGATTTTCTTGTCAGCAAGTTTTTTTTCCATCGATTTCTCTACGTCTTTTCGCGTCAAAGTTCTGATTCTCTGCTTCTTAACGGATGTTTGAATTTTTGCCATGTTTTTTTTCTCCTAATGTTTTTATAAATCTTTTAAAATATAAATATGTCGAAATTAAAATTGTTACTGTCGCAATATAAACCGAATAACTGATTAAACTATTAAAAAGTTCATTATTTATAACTGCAAAAAATATTATTGCGGCAATCAGTAAAGCAGTAATTTTTCCGGGGTAGTTGGACATCAGAACAACTCCTGTTTTTCTCTTTAAATATAAGCCGAATGCAAGAATCAATATATCCCTCAGAATAATAACAAGGATAAACCAGAAAGGGATAATATACTGTTTTTTTAGAAAAACAGTTATTGTCAGAGCGAATATTGCAAACTTGTCGGCTACAGGGTCAATTATTTTTCCGAGTTCACTTATCTGTTCTAATTTTCTTGCTAAAAAACCGTCCAGAATATCTGTTAACCAGATTATGAAAATTAAGATAATAATATAAGTGTTTAAAATATCATTATAATAAATAATTAAATACACAGCAGGGAATACAAGCAATATCCTGAGTAGCGATATTATATTCGGTATTAAAAATAATTCTTTAAGCATATATAAAATACTCATAATGCCGACTTATGTTATGATTATAAAACAAAGTCAGCAATAAGTAAATAACATAGAATTAGTAATTTAAAAAATTACAAAAAAGTTCACCTTAAAGACTTTTTTTTGGGTGTTCGGAAGAAAAACAGAATAATCCCCGATAATATATACAGGGAACAAATCCAGAATACTGCTTTTCCCATGGTAATGACGGAAACAACAACTGCAATTAATATTAAAATAAAAAATGGTTTATGTTTTAAAACTGATGATTTTGTAAGAGGAGGAAAAGTTGGATAAGTAAATTTACTTACCATTAACAACGGCAGTAAAGTACCAAGCAGTATAATCAGGATTTTACTTGAATATTCATTGAAAATTTTATTGTGGTAATGCATCAGGTAAACGCATACAGTAATGGCTGCTACAGGAGTCGGTATACCGGAAAATTTTTCCTTATCGTATCCGACAAGTTGTACATTAAATCGAGCCAGTCTTAGTGCAGCAAATACCATAATTAACGAAGCAAGTGCGATTCCGAATTCATTCATATTATGGAAAAATACCTTATATAGAAGGAATGAAGGAGCGGCTCCGAAAGAAATTACATCAGATAGAGAATCCAGTTCAACTCCGAAATCGCTTGAAGTCTTTAATAATCTGGCAATCATACCGTCAGCCATATCAAATACAGCTGCATATATGATGAATAGAATCGCCTGTTCCATTTCCGGTCCTGCAGGGTTATTTTCAGGTATTCTCGATGCATATACAATAGACATAAAACCGCAGAAAGCATTCAGAATTGTAAAAAGGCTCGGTATAAATTTTCTTGTCAGATTCATAGTCTTAATTAAGTACTGCTATTACGGATTCACCTGCTTTGACTTTTTGATTCTGTTTAATTTTAATTTCTGCATTTGAGCTAAAAATAATATCCAGTCGCGACCCGAATTTTATCATACCGAATCTGCTTCCGGCAAATACTTTATCGTCTTCAAACAGCTTACATACTATTCTTCTTGCGATGAAACCGGCAATTTGTTTGAAAAGGACTTTTTTACCGTTATCGTTATGAATTCCGATTTCGGTCCTTTCGTTGTCTTCCGAAGATTTTTCTCCAAAAGCCATAGAGAACTTTCCTTTAATGTATTTAACGTATTTAATTGTTCCTGTAAACGGAATTCTGTTAACATGTACATTAAGAGGAGACATAAAAATACTTACAATGGTCAGTTTTTCTTCGGATTCAAAGAAATCGTAATTCGAGTTTTTAAAATTATTAATTATTATTACTTTGCCGTCGGCAGGTGAGAGGATGTAATTACTATTAAAGTTCGCCGGTAAAGTTCTTTCCGGGTCTCTGAAAAAGAAAAGTGTAAATACAGACATCAGAAAAAAAACAGAAGCGATAATAGTTATAAAAACCACAGAACCCGAAAGTAGTGAAAGCGCAATTATAATAGCTGACGCAACCAGAACCCTGACGACAACATCTTTACCGAATTCAGTTATTTTCAGCACTATTTGAATTATGAAATTTAAGATTCAGTTTTTTGCTGTTCGATATCTTTTTCAGTCGTATTTTCCTGAGCCTGCGGTTTTTCGAAAGATGTAACGGGCGGCTGATTTACAGGAGGTAAATCTTCTCCTATTATATCTTCAATCCTGAAATCTATTTGTTCGCCTTCAAAAGACCTTGTTTTTTCGAGTATTTCTTTAGTTGAGAATTTTTTCGGAAGCTTGAATTTTGTTATATATGCTTCGATTTCTTTTTGTTCTTTGTCCTTGAGGTATTCGATTACTGATAATACTATTTTCTTGTTTGTTTTATCGAATTCTATAACCTCAACACTCAACTCGTCATTTTTTTTGAATATTTCACTGAAGTTTCTTACAGGATATGAAGCAAGTTGTGAAGCGGGTATAAATGAATCAACATTGTCAGGCAGCTCCACGATTATTCCCTTTTCAATCGGTTTTATTACTTTTGCGGTTGATTCCACACCCGGCTGATATTTTGATTCGAGTTTATCCCACGGATTATCGAACAGCTGTTTATGTCCCAGAGAAATTCTTTGGTTTTCAATATCAATTCCGAGTATAACAACGTCTATGTTATTTCCTATTTTAACGAATTCGCCTACATCCAGAATTTTTTTCGTCCAGGATATGTCCGAAATATGCACAAGCCCGTCAACTCCGTCTTCCAGCTCTACAAATATTCCGAAGTTAGTAATGTTGATGACTTTTCCTTTTTGCTTGGTGCCGACAGGGAATTTTTCGAGCAGACTCTGCCAGGGATTAGGTGTTAATTGTTTCATGCCAAGCGAAAGTTTTCTGTTTTCCACGTCTATATTCAGAATTTGTGCTTCTACAACCTGTCCCATTGCAACCATTTGATTCGGATTAGTTATATGTTGAGTCCATGACATTTCGCTTATATGAATCAGTCCCTCAATACCCTTTTCGATTTCTATGAATGCTCCGTACTCGGTAAGGGATACAACTTTGCCGGAGACTTTGGCGCCTACTATATATTTTTCTTTTATATTTTCCCATGGATGTTCCAGTAATTGTTTCAATCCGAGATATACTCGTTGTTTTTCCTCGTCAAATTCTATAACCTGTATGTCTATAACCTGGTCAAGTTTAACAACGTCGCTCGGATGATTTATTCTTCCCCATGACAGGTCTGTAATATGTATCAATCCGTCAAGTCCGCCGAGGTCGACAAATACTCCGAAATCTGTTATCGCTTTGACGGTAGCCGAAAGTATCATGCCCTTTTTGATTGATTTAAGCAGGTCTTCACGCTGTCCGGCCATCGATTCTTCAATCAGAATTTTATGTGAAACAATAATATTTTCGATCTGGTTGTTAATTTTCAGAATTTTAAAATCCATGGTTTTGCCTACGAATTCGTCATAATCTCTTATCGGTTTTGTATCGATTTGCGAACCCGGCAGAAAAGCCGTTAATCCGCTTAAATCAACAACAAATCCGCCTTTTATTCTGCGGAGGCATTTACCTTTGATT
>VGWA01000050.1 GCA_016873795.1 Ignavibacteria bacterium | reverse complement strand
TTGATGCATTTTGCACATAAGTCAGATGTATTAAGGTTGAAGTTACTTATTGAGAAGGGTGGTATTTATATGGATCTGGATACTATTTGTAAGAGACCTTTTGAAAATTTACTAAAATATAATTTTGTCATTGGAAAACAGGGAAGATTTAGAAAAAAATTTTGTAATGGGATTATTATGTCTGAAAAAAATTCGGTATTTGCAAATTTATGGTTTGAACAATATAAAACTTTTCGCTCAAAAGGGAAAGATAAATACTGGGCTGAGCATTCCTCAAAAATATCATATATCCTGTCCAAAAAATATCCTTCTTTACTACATATTGTACCTTCTGATTATTTTCACTACCCTTTATATTACCCGTTCCATTTAAAGAAATTATTTGAGAAATGCATTGATTATAAGAATGCGTATTGCCACCATTTATGGGAAGGGGGTTCATGGAATAAATATTTGAAAAATTTAACACAGGAATATATAAAGAAAGTTGATACAACCTATAATATTATTGCAAGAAAATTTTTATGATATTAAAGAATTTTTTTAAAATCAAATTTATTATTATAATATTGAATTGATAAAAGAGTAAATTCGAAGTAAATTGACATTAAAAATATAATATGATTAATGCTTTTTCTATAGATTTAGAAGATTGGTTTTGCGTTTATAACCTCAGTAATGTGATCAAACAGGAAGACTGGGATAGCTACGAATACAGAGCTGAGAAAAATACAAGAAAATTATTGTCAATTTTAGATGAATTTAATGTAAAGTGTACTTTTTTTGTATTAGGATGGATTTCAGAAAAGTCTCCTGAACTAATAAAAGAAATTGAAAACAGAGGACATGAAATTGCTTTTCATACATATACTCATAGTTTAATAAATTATTTATCTCGTGAGCAGTTTGAAGAAGAGATTACAAAAGGTTTGAATATTTTTAAAGAAATTGGTATAAAACAAACGATTTCAGGTTTTCGGGCTCCGTCTTTTACGATTACAAAAGATACTTATTGGGCATTGGAAATTTTATCAAAATATAATTTTCGCTATGATTCCTCAGTGTTCCCTGTCGGATTTCATCCTGATTATGGAATCAATAATGCACCATTATCACCTTATGAAATAAAGGAAAATCTATTGGAATTTCCTCTCAGTGTTTTAAAAATTATGGGTAAAAATATTCCCTGTTGCGGAGGTGGTTATTTCAGGTTATATCCTTATTTCCTTACGAAATTTATGATTAAAAAAGTAAATAGACAGGGAAGACCTGTAAATTTTTATATTCATCCGTGGGAAATTGACCCGGATCAGCCTAAAGTAAATTTGCCGCTTTTAAAAAAGTTCAGGCATTATAATAATCTTAATAAGACAGAAAAAAGACTAAGAAAACTTCTTAAAGATTTTAAATTTACAACAATTAAAAATGTACTTGGATTATGAACACTGAAATAGATTTACAGCGTGATTACTGGAACAAACAGTCAATGGATTTTAAAAAAATTTACACAAAAGAAAAAAGTAAATTCTCGATATTGCTCGACAAAATTTTTCGTAAAGATATGTTCGAAAGATTTGTATATACAATAGATAATTGCAAGCCTGTTCAAGATAGAATTTTTCTTGATGTAGGGTGTGGCTCAGGATTGTTTTCGATTGAACTTGCAAAAATGGGAGCTAAAAAAGTTATAGGTATAGATATCGCAGAAAATATGGTCGAAATATCAAAAAGAGAAGCTGAACTGAATAATGTTCAGGATATTTGTGAGTTTATTCAATCTGATTTACTTGAATATACAGTGAAAGATGAAATAAATGTTAGTTTTGGAATTGGATTATTTGACTATATAAAGGATTCTTATCCTGTTATTTTAAAAATGTATGAAGTCTCTAAAGACAAAGCAATATTTGCATTTCCAAGGTTCTGGACGTGGCGGGCACCTATTAGAAAAATCCGTTTATCTCTTAGAGGTTGCCCTGTATATTTTTATACAAGAAAAAAAGTTGAAAACTTGCTTAAAAAAGCTGGTTTTAGCAAAATCCAAATAGATAAAGTAGGGAAACTTTATTGCGTTGTTGGTTACAAATAATCTGTAGTGAAAATTAATTTATAAAAGTTTATCTGCTTGAAAATTCAAACAAAAGAACCGTTAGTCAGTATTGTAATTCCAACCTGTAATAGAGCAAGGTTATTGAAAAAAACTATACAGAGTATATATGAACAAAGTTATGAAAACTGGGAAGCCCTTTTTATAGACGATATTTCTGCAGATGATACGGAAAAGATGTTATGTGATTTGTCGAATAGAGACAGTCGTATCAGATATTTTAGAATTCCGCTTGACAATAATAAAGGTATTTCTAAATATTTAAATTATGGATTGAAGAACGCAAAAGGAAAATATATTTCAAGGATTGATGACGACGATTACTGGTACGATAAAGATACTTTAAAAATTCAAGTAGAATTCTTGGAAAGTAATCCTGATTATGTATTAGTTGGGGGAGGTGTGATTATAGTCAACGACAAATATAAAATGATATTTAGATATTTTAAACGTGAAAAAGACGAGGAAATAAGAAATAGTGCACTTATTGCTAATCCCTTTGCTCATAATACTGTGATGTTTAGAAAAGAAGAAATATTATCTATAGGTGGGTATAGTAATATTGAATTCGCGGAAGATTGGGATTTATGGTTAAGAGTAGGAAAATTGGGAAAAATGTATAATTTCCGGAAATATTTTACATGTTATCTGACCTCAGGTCAAAATACTTCCTATAAAAAACTTCAAAAACAGTCAAAATTCATAATAAAACTGATAAAAAAATATAAAAACGAATACCCTAATTATTATAAAGGTTTATTTTTAAGTTACATTCAATATTTGTATTCTTTTTTGCCTTCTCCTTTGACAAGCAGATTACATACCTTCCTTATCTATTTTAAACGTCAAAATTTTTAAAACATTTTATAGAAAATACAACAATTTCTTAAATTATTGACTGTTTTTTTGTAAATAATATTATCAAATTAAATAATAATTTATTTTTAATGTCGTATAAAAAATATTTTATTTCGGGTGGTGCAGGTTTTATTGGCAGCCATTTGGTAAACAAGATTTTAAAAGAGGAAACAAATGTTTTTGTCACTGTTTATGATAATTTTTCTTCAGGACAAATGTGGCATCTCGAAGAAGTAAAAGATAATGATAATTTGAATATTGTTAATGCTGATATTAAAGATTTAAATGTTTTGAAAGATGTAATGAAAAATCATGATGTTGTTTACCATTTTGCATCAAATCCCGATATATCCAAAGCAATTACGCAACCGGATATTGACTTCTGGGAAGGTACTTATTTAACAAATAATATATTGGAGTCTATGAGAATTAACAGGATTAATAATCTTATTTATTCGTCGGGAAGCGGAGTATATGGTGATACGGGCTATTTGGAAACTGTTGAAGATTATTCTCCTATGCTACCAATATCTACTTATGGCTCTAGTAAATTATCATGCGAGTCTATGATTTGCTCATATTGCCATATGTTTGATATGAATGCAGCATCATTCCGGTTTGCTAATGTAGTCGGACCTCATCAGACTCACGGAGTTGGATATGATTTTGTAAAGAAACTGTTAAATGACGTTAAAAATCTCGAGATATTAGGTGATGGAACGCAAAGTAAGTCATATATTTATATAGATGATATACTATCTGCCTTAAAATTAGTTGAGGGCAAATATTTGGACAATCATAATTATTATAATGTTGCAACTAATGATTATATTTCGGTAAAAGAAATTGCTGATATAACATGTGAAATTTTAGAATTAGAGAATGTTGATTACAAATTTACAGGGGGAAACAGAGGATGGAAAGGTGATGTTCCTATCGTCAGGCTTAATAGTGAAAAAATTCGAAAAATTGGGTGGAAAAATAAATACACTTCGAAAGAAGCGATACATTTATCTTTAAAATCAATTTATGAAGATGCAATTGAAAATAAATTTAACTGGAGGAAATAAAAATGATAATTTCACGAGCACCGGTTAGATTATCGATGGGAGGAGGAGGAACCGATTTAGCATCTTTTTATGAGAGATATGGTGGATTTATTCTTGCTGTTACAATAAATAAGTATGTTTACATATTGATTAACAAAAGATTTCAGAAATCAATAAGACTGTCTTATTCGAAAACAGAAATAGTAGATTCTGTAAAGGATATTAAACATAATATTTTCAGGGAGGTATTAAAACATCTTGATATTAAAAACCAAATTGAAATTGTATCGGTAGCTGATGTCCCTTCAAACTGCGGGCTTGGAACATCTTCTGCTTTTACGGTAGCATTACTAAATGGTCTTTTTGCATATAAAAGGAATTATATATCGTTAGAGAAGTTAGCAGAGGAAGCATGTCATATTGAAATTGATGTACTGAAAGAACCAATAGGGAAACAGGACCAGTATGCCTCTGTTTTCGGCGGTTTTAACGCATACTGGTTTAACAGAGACGGTAGCGTAAATATAGAACCTTTGAAAATCAGAACAGAAGTGTTAAATGAATTGCAGAATAATTTACTCCTTTTTTATTTAGAAAAAGAAAGGTCTGCAAGTAAAATCCTGAAAGTACAAAATATAAAAAGTAAAAAAGATGATGAAAATGTAATAGAAAGACTAAAAAAAATTAAGGATATCGGAATTTATACAAAAAAGATTTTTGAGAAGGGAAAAATAGATGAATTTGGAGAAATATTACATCAGCACTGGCTGACTAAGAAAGGATTATCAGAAAAAATATCTGATTCATATATTGATGAAATATATGAAGTATCGTTGAAAAACGGAGCACTTGGGGGTAAAGTTGTAGGAGCAGGAGGAGGCGGATTTCTATTATTATATTGTCCGAAAAATAAACAAAAATTGATAAATGCTTTAAGCAAATTCAAATTAATTCCTACATGGTTTACTTTTGAGTTTGAAGGAGCAAAAAAAATTTTTTCAAATTAATTTTGCTTCTTGTGAATATTGAGAATGATATATTGTTACTTGCCGGAGGAATAGCAACAAGATTGAGACCTGTTACAGAAAATATACCAAAGTCGTTGATTGATGTTGCGGGGAAACCTTTTATACTACATCAATTGGAATTGTTAAAAAGAAATGGTTTTGTAAATATAATACTATGTTTAGGATATCTCGGGGAAAAAATTGAAAAGTTTATCAAAGATGGCAGTGAATTTGATGTAAAGGTTAGATATTCTTACGATGGAGAAAATTTATTGGGTACCGGAGGGGCAATAAAAAAAGCAATGCGGTTATCTAGCGAAGTTTTTTTTGTAATGTATGGAGATTCATACCTCGATATTGAATATTCAGAAGTTTTTAAATTTTATAACAAAACTTGTAAGAGTGGTTTGATGACAGTTTATAAAAATAATGGATTATGGGATAATAGTAATGTAATATTTAGAAATGGGAAAATTATTGAATATGATAAAAAGAAGAGAAGCAATGAGATGAATTATATTGACTATGGACTTGGAATTTTTAAAAAGCAAGATTTGATGAATTATCCTGCAAATGAAAAGTTTGACATGGAGGAATATTATAAATATTTACTTGATAAGAATGAACTTGCTGGTTATGAAGTATATAATCGTTTTTATGAAATTGGAAGTTTTGAGGGAATTAAAGAAACAGAAAATTATATAATAAATAAAAAAGTAAAATAGATGATTGAATATATTAACACTTATCTTAATGAAGCAAAGATGGTTATTGATAAAATAGACAGAGAAAAAATTACTGAAGTAATAAGAATAATAAATGAAACGAGAAATCAAAACGGAAGGATTTTTATACTCGGAGTCGGAGGAAGTGCAGCGAATGCTTCTCACGCAGTAAACGATTTCAGGAAAATTGCAGGAATAGAAAGTTATACACCAACGGATAATGTATCCGAATTGACAGCAAGAACAAATGATGAAGGATGGGAAAGTGTTTTTGTGAAATGGTTAAAAGGTAGTAAATTGAAACCTCAAGATTGTATCCTTGTCCTTTCAGTAGGCGGTGGTAATGTGGAAAAAAACATAAGCGTCAATCTGGTAAAAGCTCTCCATTATGCAAAAGAGGTTGGTTCGAAAATAATAGGTATAGTTGGAAGAGATGGCGGATATACGGCAAAAACAGCCGATTCATGCATATTAGTACCTCAAATAAGTGATAGTACAATTACATCGCATACAGAAGCATTCCAGTCAGTGCTGTTACATTTGATAGTTTCTCATCCGGATATAAAAGCGAATGAAATGAAATGGGAATCTGTTAAATGAATAAAGCAATATTTTTTGATAGAGACGGAGTACTGTTAAAATTAGTATTTCATAAAGAATATAACGAATATGGACCTCCTTTAAGAGTAGAACAATTAATTTTTCAAGAAGATATATTTAACACTTTAAAAAAAGTTAAAAAATTAGGATATTTATACTTTTTAATTTCCAATCAACCTGATTTCGCAAAAGGAAGAATAGGTATTGAGAATTTAAGAACAGTTCATAATGTTTTCGACAGAAATCTTAAATGCAACGGAATATTTTTCGAAGATTATTATTATTGCTATCATCATCCTGATGGTATTATACCTGAATATACTTTAAAATGCAACTGCAGAAAACCGGGAAACGCAAATGTGGAAAAAGCAATAAAAAAATATGATATTGATAGAAATTTTTCATGGTTTATCGGAGACAGGAGCAAAGACATTGAATGCGGAAGAAGTTCTGGTTTAAAAACGATATTATTCGAAAGCAGACAGACAAAAAAAGAAAAAATGAAATATAAACCGGATTACGTTATAAAAGAATTCGATGTTTTATTTAAAATAATATCCAAATTCGAAATACAATAATAAAAACGGAATAAAATGTTACTAAAAGATTTAAGAATAAAAATATTTGCTGATGGCGCGAATGAAGAGGAAATTATACAATTGTATAAAGGAGGATTGGTAAAGGGATTCACTACAAATCCGACATTAATGAAAAAGGATGGGGTTAAAGATTATGAAAAATTTGCAAGGAGCTTATTAGAAAAAATTACTGATTTACCGATATCATTTGAAGTATTTTCGGATGATTTTGAAACTATGGAAAAGCAAGCGAAAAAAATACAAAGCTGGGGTAAAAATGTATTTGTTAAGATTCCTATTACAAACACACAAAAAGAATCTTCAGTGTCTCTAATCAATAAATTAAGCAATGAAGGATTAAACCTTAATATTACTGCTATACTAACTACACAGCAAGTATCAGAAGTTATTCAAAATATTTATGAGAGTTCAAATACAATAATATCAGTTTTTGCTGGAAGAATAGCGGATACAGGCAGGGATCCGATTCCATACATGAAAAAAGCAAAAGAACTAATTAGTGGTTTAAGAAATGTTAATTTATTATGGGCAAGTTCGAGGGAATTATTGAATATCTTTCAAGCTGAAGAGTGTGGGTGTGATATTATAACGGTAACAAATGATATTTTGAAAAAAATCCATTTAATCAATAAAGACTTGGAAGAACTGTCTCTTGATACGGTAAAAATGTTTTATAACGATGGTAAAGCAGTCGGATTTAAAATATTATAGTTTTAATGTCTTATAGAAAAGAATTAATATTATTAATTTTATCTGATATATTTTTCATTAATATTACATGGGCTATATATTATTATATCAGAGTTGACTCAGGTCTTTTAATTTATGCAACGCATCCTTCATTTTTAGCTCCGATGATTGTCATATTTTTTTACTGGTTCATAATATTTTTCATAGCGGGTATGTACCAGCACTGGTTTGTCAGGTCAAGATTCGATGAATTTACTTCTGTTTTTAAATCTGTTAGTTTAGGTGTTTTTATTTTATTTTTAACTATTTATATTGATGACACAATTAAATCTGCACCGGTTGTTTCAAGATTTATTATTTTAATTTACTTGTTTCTTTTAATATTTTTTGTCTCTCTCGGCAGAGTAATAATAAGGGGATTTCAAATAGGAATGCTCCAAAAAGGAATCGGTCATAGAAATACTTTGATAGTAGGAACAAACAAACGTGCCGAAGAGTTAAGAAAATCTTTGATAAAGTTTCCAAAATTGGGATATAGGTTTATTGGCTTTATAGGTGCAGATTGGGAACCGGATATTGAGTATGAAATAGGTAAACTTTCCAAAATAAGGGAAGTAATACAACGGAATAATATTACCGAATTGATTATTGCCGTTGAGGAAAAAAATAAGGAAATTGTATTAGAGGTTGTCAAATTATGTTCTGATCTTGACGTCCGCATTTATATAACTCCAAGTTTATCAGATATTATGAGTGGTATGGCAAGAACACATCAAATTTATGGAATACCACTCATTGAAGTACTGCCGGAAATTATGACGTTCAGAACAAAATTTATAAAAAGACTGATTGATATAGTTTTTTCAATTTTTATTCTGATGATTCTTTTTCCTTTTTTAATAGCAATAGCTTTATTAATTAAATTAACATCCCGTGGTCCTGTCTTTTATATTCAGGAAAGGGTTGGCAGGGAAGGAAGAATTTTCAAATGTATAAAGTTCAGGTCAATGATTGCTAATGCTGAAGAAGAAGGACCTAAATGGGCAGACAGGGATGACCCGCGAGTTACAAAAATAGGACGTTTTATGAGAAGACTTAGAATTGATGAAATCCCGCAATTTATAAATGTCATTAAAAACAACATGAGTATCGTTGGACCTAGACCCGAAAGAGAATATTTTGTCAAAATGCTTATGAAAGAAATTCCTTATTACTCGAAAAGATTAAAGATTAAACCGGGGATTACAGGATGGGCTCAAATAAAACACACTTACGATTCTTCTGTAGATGATGTTAAAGTGAAACTCGAATATGACTTTTATTATATTGAAAATATGTCACTGACGCTCGATTTTAAGATAATGGTACAGACATTATTTACTATTGTAATGATGAAAGGACATTAGAATTAATAAAATTAAATTTATGAATTGTAAAATACAGCTATGTTAAAAGTATTAGTAATAATACCTACATACAACGAATCAGAAAATATATTAAAAATTATCGAAGCTGTTTTAAAAAACTCTTGCAGCGAATACGAATTTAACGTTCTTGTAATTGACGACAATTCACCGGATGGAACATCTCGTTTGATTAAAGAGTATGGTAATCCATGCGTTTATATTATTGACAGAGAAAGGAAAATGGGACTTGGTACAGCATATGTTGTCGGGTTTAAACATGCAATCGAAAAGGGATACGATTATGTCTTTGAAATGGATGCTGATTTCTCGCACGATCCTGTTTATTTAAAAGATTTTTTAAAACAAATGGAAAATTGTTATGACCTTGTTGTGGGTTCAAGGTATATTGACGGTGTATCGGTAGTTAATTGGCCTATCCGAAGATTGCTGCTTAGTTATTTTGCGAATATTTATACAAGAATTGTTACAGGGCTTAAAGTACATGATACAACAGCAGGTTTTATGTGTTACCGCGTTGAAATATTAAAAAAAATTAATCTCGACAATATTAAGTCAAACGGATATGCTTTTCAGATTGAAATGAAATATAAATTTCATAAGAAAAAATTCAAAATAAAGGAAATTCCGATATTATTTGTGGACAGGCGGGCAGGTAGTTCTAAAATGTCTAAAAGAGTAGTTTATGAAGCAATGTATATGGTCTGGATATTAAAATTGCGGTCAATATTTAATAAACTGTGACTCAGAGAAAATGGTCGATATATCTATTGTCATAGTGAATTATAATGTAAAAGATGTTTTGGATAATTGTATTGCCTCCATATACAAATCCAATTCGAAAAATCACAATATTGAAATATTTTTAGTTGATAATAAGTCAGTTGACGGAAGTGTAAAACATATACGTGAAAAATATCCGGAAGTTAAAGTAATTGCAAACACAGCAAATGTAGGTTTTTCTAAAGCAAACAATCAGGCATTAAGACAAATATCAGGAAAATATGTGTTAATATTAAATCCTGATACAGTACTCGAAGAAGGTACGTTCGAAAAATTATTGAATTTTTACGAGTCAAGAAAAGATACCGGAGTAGTCTCCTCAAAATTAATCATGGCAAACGGAAAAATTGACGGTGCTTGCAGGAGAAGTTTTCCTACTCTTTCGGTGGCTCTGCCGCGAATATTTGGTCTGTCAAAGTTGTTTCCAAAAAGTAAATTTTTCGGGAAATATAATCTTACTTATCTGGATGAAAATAAAATAAGTGAAGTTGATTCGGTTTGCGGTGCGTTTATGTTTATGTCTAAAAGAATTCTGGACGAAGTTGGAATATTTGACGAAGAGTATTTTATGTATGGAGAAGACCTTGATTTATGTTACCGCATCAAAAATAAAGGTTACAAGAACTATTATTACCCTGAGGTGAAAACTATTCATCTGAAAGGCGAAAGCACAAGAAAAACCGGACTTTCTTATGTTAATAACTTTTACGGTGCTATGTCTGTATTTGTCAGAAAAAATCTCAAAGGTGCTTCCTTTGTTGTATCAATTTTATTGCGTTTCGGAATATTTTTACGCTCGCTTGTCTCATACCTGAAAAGAATGTTAAAATATGTTGTTAGTCCTGTCCTGGATATTATGATAATCCTTACTTCATTCATTATAGCTGTTCAATACAGATTTAAAATTTTTCCCACAAGGCAATATTTCTTTATTATTTTTGTATATATACTTATCTGGCTTTTTCTTCTTGTTATTTTTGGTGCTTATACTAAAAAAGGAAGATTTTCGGTTCTAAGGTCGTTTAACGCAGTCCTGACAGGTTTTTTTATAAATTCTTCGATAACTTATTTTTTCAAACAATATGCTTATTCCAGAGAAGTAATATTAATGGCAACTGTCTTTTCTGTGGCAGGAATGAGTTTATGGAGAATTGCAGTAAATATATATAGATTCTTTATCAGCAAAAATATATTGCTGAATAAAATTAATCTTCTCGTGGTTGGTGAGAAAGAACTGACGCAGGAAATGGAAGACAGGTTAATTGCCAAGTATAATGTATATTATTTCAATAAAATTAGTGAAAAAAACGAAATAGAAGATCTCGAAGAAATTATTAAAATTAAAGACATAAACGAAATTATTCTTGCGGACGATAAATTTTCCAATCAGGAGATATTGAAATTAATGGGACGCCTGAAGAATAGAAATGTAAATTTTAAAATACTTCCAACCGAAACAGAGTTGATATTATCTAAAATTCATTCTAATATAGAAAATTTATCGCTAATCGAAATTGAGTATAATATAAATAATAAATTGAATATATTTCTTAAGCGTACGTTCGATATTGTTCTTTCATTTTTTTGTCTAATAACTATATATCCGTTAGTGCTTTTAGTTAAAATTTTCAGAAAGAAAGAACTTTCTAAACATACTTCAAAACTGTTGAATTTACCGTCTGTATTAACCGGAAAATACAGTATGGTCGGAATTCCGATGTGGTATGAGGAAGAAAGACTTGTACATCTCGGGAAAAAAGGACTGACTGGATTGATACAGTTGAATTGGTATGATGGTATAACGGAAAATGAGATGATTAATTTTAATCTTTTTTATGCGAAAAATCAAAGTATATTACTCGATATAGAAATTTTATTAAAAACAGTAATATCATATTTTAAAAAATAATTTAAGGAAAACTATGCCTCTAACAACTTTAGATTTTGAAAAACCTATTGTGGAACTTGAACAAAAAATGGAAGAAATGAGAAAAATGGCTGACGGGCTGGATTTATCTTCCGAAATAAATAAACTCGAGACAAAAATTATCGAATTAAGAAAAAGTATATTTAAAAATTTGACACCCTGGCAAATCGTTCAGCTTGCAAGACATCCCGAAAGACCTTATACACTTGATTATATTTATTTAATGACTGAAAATTTTATCGAATTGCATGGTGACAGGAATTTCAGAGACGATAAAGCAATGGTAGGCGGATTTGCAACATTAGGAGATAAAACTGTAATGCTTATCGGACAGCAAAAAGGCAGAGATACAAAATCTAATCTTTATAGAAATTTCGGAATGTCGAATCCCGAGGGCTATAGAAAAGCACTAAGATTAATGAAATTAGCGGAAAAATTCGAAAAACCTGTTATAACACTAATAGACACTCCTGGAGCTTTTCCCGGTATCGAAGCTGAAGAGAGGGGTCAAGCGGAAGCAATAGCAAGGAATTTACTGGAAATGTCAAGACTACAGGTTCCTTTAATTGTGGCAATCATAGGAGAAGGTGCATCAGGCGGAGCTTTGGGAATTGGAATTGGCGATAAAGTTTTAATGCTTGAGTATTGCTGGTATTCGGTCATATCACCCGAATCGTGTTCTTCGATTTTATGGCGCAGCTGGGATTACAAAGAACAGGCGGCGGAAGCATCAAAACTTACAGCGAAAGATTTATTAAAGTTGGGAATCATTGATAGAATTATCCCCGAACCTCTCGGCGGAGCACACAGGAATCACAAAGAAGCAGCAGATATTTTGAAACAGGCATTGCTTGAAGAGCTTGAAACAATTTCAAAAATAAAAAAGAACAGACTTCTCGATTACAGAATTAAAAAATTTAATGTAATGGGATATTTTAAATAATGAATTAATAATCAAATTTGAAAGAAGAAAATAACGCAAAATATCTTATACGGGGCGGAAAACCGCTTCACGGGAAAGTAAAAGTATCCGGCGCAAAAAATTCTGTAACGAAACTTTTAGTTGCTTCCCTGTTGACAGATAAAAAATGTGTATTGATGAACTCTCCGAACAAAATTAGTGATTTATCTGTTACGAACGATATTTGTTCTATACTTGGAAGTAAAATAGTTTTACAAAACGATAAGTTAACGGTATCAACACCCAAAATTAAAAATTTTGTAATTCCCGAATATCTTGGAACAAAAAACAGAATTTCGATTTTAATGGCCGGTCCTCTGCTTCACAGGACAGGAAAAGCGGAAATTCCTATTCCGGGTGGATGTAGAATCGGATCACGCCCCGTTAATTTTCACATAGAAGGTTTGAAAAAACTCGGTTGTAAAGTGAAAATTAAAGGCAACTATTATGAAATTTTTGCAGAAAAATTAACAGGGGCTAATATACATCTCGATTATCCGAGTGTTGGAGCAACCGAAAATTTAATTATATCGAGTTCACTGGCAAAAGGAAGAACTATAATTACAAATGCTGCGGTCGAACCGGAAATAATTGATTTGATAAAATTTTTACAGAAGATGGGGGCGATTATCGAAATGAGTACCGATAGAAAAATAACAATAGAAGGTGTGGAAAAACTCAATGGTGCCTCGCATTATGTAATACCCGACAGGAATCAGGCAGCGTCTTTTGCATGTGCAGGAATAGCCTCTAAGGGCGATATTATTGTCGAAAACGCAAGACAGGATGATTTAATCACTTTTTTAAATACAGTCAGAAAAATCGGCGGGGGATTTGAAGTTTTAGATAACGGTATAAGATTTTTCTACAATGGTCCTTTGAATTCCATCGCAGTCGAAACTGATGTTCATCCCGGTTTTATGACTGATTGGCAGCAACCGTTTGTAATAATGCTGACACAGGCAAATGGTATCTCTATAATTCACGAAACTGTATATGAGAAAAGATTTGGATATGTTGAAGAATTGAAAAAAATGGGTGCAGAAATCGAACTTTACAATAAATGCCTTGGAAGTATCCAGTGCAGATTCAGGAATTCCCAGTATTTTCATAGTGCAGTCGTAAAGGGTCCTGCACAACTGCATGGCGCAGAAATTCAAATCCCTGACCTGCGTGCAGGATTTTCCTATCTTATTGCGGGTGTGATAGCCAGAGGCGAAACTGTTATCGATGGTGCTGTTTATATAGACAGGGGTTATGAAAATATCGACAGGAAATTAAAATTTCTTGGAGCAGACATTAAAAGAATGTAATATACTACCGGCTTTGAAATTTAATACTTGAATTGATTATTATTTTATTTTTTGATAATTTTAACTCATAAATGCCGGAAAATAAGAATAAAGAAAAAAAAAGTTCTTTGATAAATTTTTTCTTTAAGCCGTATACAATCACCGATAATAAAGCATTGCAGTATTCGGGTGTCGGTATTCAACTTGCTGTAACTATATTAGTTTTTCTTTTTGTTGGTATATGGCTTGACAAAGAACTTGATACAAAATTTATCTTTACTTTTTTATTTACTTTCATTGGTTTCTTCGGCGGATTTTACAGTTTTTATCTGACTATTAAAAGATTGTCTGAATCTGAAGAAAAAAATTCAAAATCTGGAGATAACACGAAATAAAAACTTTAAAAAAAAAGAATTATATAAATTAGTTCTTTTATATACTGTAATAGGAATTTTGTTTATAACGGTTGTAACACTGTATCAGTTAATTGAAGGTTATAATAATAATTTTATAGGATTATATGTTGGATGGCTTTTAGCATATTTGAATTCTGTTGTAGCAATATGGATTATTATGAGGACTTTCAATGCAGAATATAATAAATTTATGAAATTGATTTTTAGTTCTATGATTATTAGATTGTTTATTATGACTTTTTTGATTCTTGCTGGAATTTTATGGCTGAAATTTGAAATATCTTATTTTGTATTTACAGTATTTGGTTTTTATATAGTTTATCTTATTTTCGAAATTCTTTTTTTGAATAAAAAGATTGTAAATATTTGATTAAAAAAATATCAATATTTTTATTGTTTTTTTTCTCTCTTGCTGTTTTCTCATTTGCACAGTCTCACGATAACCATCAATCTGACAATATCGAAGATGAAGGACAGCTTGACATTATAAGTAAAGTTGTTGACCATGATTATGTCGATTTCTATTTTTTCGGTAAACTTTATATGCCTAAATTTCCTCCGGTACATCTTGGTTCTGTGGAGATAGATTTTTCACCTACGAAATCTTTATTTATGATGTTTGTGTCTTCTATAATCATAACTCTGATTTTATTTTTCGCTGCGAGGTCAAACAAAAAAAATAAAGTTCCAAAGGGTCTTGGTAATTTAATTGAGGTTTTTATTGTATTTATAAGAGACGAAATAGTGATTCCAAATATGGGTAAAGAAGGTGTAAAGCATCTCCCACTTTTCCTGACATTGTTTTTCTTTATTCTTACATGTAATTTAATCGGACTCGTTCCGTTTATGGCTCAACCTACTAAAAATATCAGTGTAACGACGGCATTGGCTCTTGTTACCTTTCTGACGACGCAGGGAGTCGGCATAAAGAAAAACGGATTTTTCGGGTATGTAAAGAATTTAATACCGCCTGGAGTACCCCTGTTTGTTGCTCCTATTATGGCTGTTGTGGAGTTTATTGGATTGTTTACAAAACCATTTGCGCTCCTGATGAGGTTATTTGCAAATATTACGGCAGGTTCGATTATTATATTATCTTTAATCGGATTAATATTTATGATGAGTTGGGCGGGAGTGGCAATTGCAGTACCGTTTGCTTTGTTTATTAATTTACTCGAAATATTCATTGCTTTTTTACAGGCATATATTTTTACGATGCTTTCTGTACTGTTTATAAGTATGGCAGCACATCCGCATTAAAAAATAATATAACAATAATAAATAAGGAGAATATTATTTATGACATCTTTAGCATTAGCTTACCTGGCAGCAGGAATCGGAGCCGGACTTGTAGTAATCGGTGCCGGTTATGGAATTGGGAAAATTGCATCTGCAGCAATGGATGCAAGCGGCAGAAATCCCGAAGCACTCGGAAATATCAGAACTTCTATGATTATTGCTGCAGCACTTATTGAAGGAGTGGCTCTGTTTGGTTTAGTAACCTGTGTTCTTCTTGCAATTAAGAGCTGATATTTTATTTAATTTTAAATATTAATTCATAAAAGATGATTTTTATAAATCTTTTATTTAGCTATTCTGTCATTTTGATGGAAGAACATAAAACTGGATTGCTGTCCGTTAATCCGGGTCTTATTATCTGGACGATTGTAATATTTGTTCTTTTATTGCTAATCTTAAAAAAAGTTGCCTGGGGACCCCTGATTAAAGCATTGCATTCGAGAGAAAACACCATTAAAACCGCACTTGAAAATGCCGATAAAATTAATAAGGAAGCTGCTGAATTGATGGAAATGAACAAAAAGGAAATGGCTGAAGCAAGTGCAAAATCTCTTGCCTTGATTAATGAAGCAAAGGAAACAGCCCAAAAAGTGAGAGAAGATATAATTGCCAAAGCCGGTGAGGAATCGCACAAACTTATTGATGAAGCAAAAGAACAGATAACAAGACAAAAAGAAGCGGCTCTGCAGGAATTAAAAGGTGAAATTTCGAATATTGCAATAAAAGCAGCAGAAAAAATTTTAAATGAGAATCTGGATGAAACACGTCAGAAAAAAATTGTTGATGATTTTTTAACTAAGATACCCGAAAATTAATGAAATCAAAAGTAGTCAGAAGATATTCAACAGCTTTATTCGAGAGTGCTGATTCTCTTGGTATCCTCAAAGAAGTAGAATCAGATATTTCTTTGATTCTTCATTCAATTCATTCTGTAAGAAATTTAAAATTGTTTTTTAAAAGTCCTGTAATAAACAGAGATAAGAAAATCAAAGTTGTTAAGGAATTGTACGGGAATAAAGTGAATAAACTAACTTTGAATTATTTATACTTGCTGATAAAAAAAACGAGGGAAAATATGATTGAGGAAATCCTTAATGATTTTCTCGATTTGAAAGATTTGAAAGAGGGAATTGTTAATGCGGAAATTAAATCTGCGGTAAAGTTAAGCGACGATACATTGAATGCTTTGAAAAAAAAGATAGATGAGTATACAAATTTGAATTCAAGATTATTTACAAAAATTGATAAAAACTTAATAGGCGGGTTTACTGTGAAAATTGACGATACGGTTCTCGATGCAAGTATAAAAAGACAACTCGAAATGTTAAAACAAAAATTTTTAAAAGCAGGAAATTAAATATAATTAAATAAAATATAATGGCAGAAATAAAATCAGACGAAGTATCATCTGTTTTGCTAAAACAGTTAGCAGGTTTTGAAAAAGAAATAGATGTCTATGACACCGGTACGGTACTTTCTGTTGGCGATGACGTAGCAAGAGTATATGGTCTAAGTAAGTGTATGGCAAGTGAACTTATTGAGTTTTCCAATGATGTTATTGGTATTGCTCTTAATCTTGAGGAAGATAATGTGGGATGTATTTTGTTCGGAGAAACACAGAAAGTTAAGGAAGGCGATATGGTGAAAAGGACAGGAAGAATAGCTTCGGTTCCGGTTGGTGAAGCAATGCTTGGAAGGGTTATAGACCCTCTTGGAAATCCTCTGGATGGTAAAGGAGAAATTAAAGTAGAAAAATATCTTCCTATTGAAAGGAAAGCACTTGGTGTAATCGAAAGACAACCGGTTAAAGAACCTTTGCAAACAGGGTTAAAGGCTATTGATTCAATGATACCGATTGGCAGGGGACAGCGGGAATTGATAATAGGCGACAGACAAACAGGAAAAACAGCAATAGCAACAGATACAATTATTAATCAAAAAGGTAAAGATGTATACTGCATTTACGTAG
>VGWA01000049.1 GCA_016873795.1 Ignavibacteria bacterium | reverse complement strand
TTTATAATTAAAAGAAAAAAAAAAAAAAAAAAGCAGTAACTAAAGGAATAAAGAACAAGGAACCGTAATGATTCAAGCAAAGAGGTATAAACAATTATAAATTATAAATGATAAATGATAAATTAAAAATAGAAATATTAAACGTAGGGAGGCATAAACAATTATAAATGATAAATGATAAATGATAAATTAATAATGGAAAAAAAGAAAAATAGGAAGATTAAACGCTAATACGCAGAAGCAAATAGCAAATAACAAAAAGTAAAAAGTAGATACAAAAAAACTTACAACGGAACTAAAGTCAAGCATAAACAATTATAAATTATAAATGATAAATTATAAATGATAAATTATAAATTAATAATAGAAAAAAGAAAAATAGGAAGATTAAACGCAAAGACGCAAAGACAATTAAAAATTAATAATTAAAAATTAAAAATAAAAAAAATACGGAACTAAAGTCAAGCATAAACAATTATAAATGATAAATGATAAATGATAAATTAATAATAGAAAAAAGAAAAATAGGAAGATTAAACGCTAATACGCAGAAGCAAATAGCAAATAACAAAAAGTAAAAAGTAGATACAAAAAAACTTACAACGGAACTAAAGTCAAGCAAAAACAATTATAAATTATAAATGATAAATGATAAATTAATAATAGAAAAAAGAAAAA
The DNA here is from genome assembly GCA_016873795.1 of Ignavibacteria bacterium. Taxonomy (GTDB): domain Bacteria; phylum Bacteroidota; class Ignavibacteria; order Tepidaquicellales; family Tepidaquicellaceae; genus VGWA01. The sequence goes on along the minus strand of VGWA01000049.1, from coordinate 17,118 downwards.
TAGAAGTTGTAAAGTTAAACAGTTTATAAATTTCTATAGTGATAGGATTTTGAATTCCACTCTTCTGTTATTTTGTCTGCCTTCATCGGTTTCGTTGGTATCTACGGGAACAGACTCACCATATCCTTTATAAGTTACTCTATATTCCTGAATGCCTTTAGATATTAAATAGTCCCGAACTGATTTTGCTCGATTTTCCGAAAGCACAAGATTATACTCGTCGCTGCCGATATTATCCGTATGTCCGGAAATTTCGATTATTACTCCGGGATTCTCATTTAAAAAATCCGCAACCCTATCGAGTTCGGGAAATGATTCTTCTTTTAAGTCATATTTATCGAAATCAAAAAATACATTATTAAGTCTGACAATTTGTCCGACAATATTTTTTTTCAATTCAATATTTTTAGTTATCTCCGTATAAATATTAACATCGGTTGCGTCAATATTTTCACTGACAGAAAGATACCCTTCTGCTTCAGTATGGAATCCGTAGTTTCGTCCTGCCGGAAGCACAATTTTATATTCACCTGTCAGCGGATTCGAACTTGCAATACCTGCTTCAGTTCCGTCCGGAAGGAACTCATACAGCACATCTGCTTCCACAGGTTCTTTTGTCACCGCATCGGTAATAATTCCCGAGACAAGAACAACCGGATTAGGTCTGATTTCTTCAGGTAATTTTATACGGTAGATATCCGCATCATTTCCGCCGGCATAAGAAACAAAATAAGCATATATTCCCTGAGCATCCAGTCTATAGTAAGCTTCCCACTCATCAGAATTAATTTCCTCACCGAGATTTACGGGAACGCTCCATTTTTTCCAGGTGCTGTCTAATCTTCTGGACATAAAAATATCATATTCCCCATAACCTTTATGTCCTTCGCTTGCAAAATAGAGTGTGACTCCGTCGGAGGCAATGAAAGGTGTTGTGTCGTCATATTTTGTATTGATAGTATTTCCAAGGTTCATCGGTTCAGTCCACATATTTCCATCAATATGGAAACTGACATATATATCCAGATCACCGTACGAATCCCTTCTTTCGACAGACATCAACAGAGTTTTTCCGTCGTTGCAAAGATAATAAACTCCAAACTGATGATTATTATAAAAATTTTTAATATTAAGCGGTTTAGGATTTGACCATCCTGTTTTAGTTTTTTTCGAATAATAAACTTTATCTTTATCGAGGTTGAACTCGTCATAATATCCACCCAGCAGAATCGTATTTCCGTCAGGGGTAATAGAGCAGACAAAATTATTCAATTTATTATTAAGCGGTTTACCGGCATTAACAGCGGGACTCCAGCTGCTGTCTTTCCCGAGATATGAAATCCATATATCAGTGTCGCTTATATCTTCTTCAAAGCCGAGATTCTGCGGATGACCGACACGGCAGAAATAAAGAGTTTTCCCGTCCGGAGAAATCACAGGCAGAAGTTCGTTGAAATATGTATTAATAGATTTTCCAAGCGGTTGTTTTTTCAAAGAATCTTTCTGTGCGAAAACATAAAGAGGAAATAATAATAAAAATAATATTACGATAATCTGTTTCATATTTATTAGATTTAAACAACAATCATCGGGTAAAAATTTAAAAAATTGATATTGTAATGAACACTAAAGAATAAAACGTTGTTTTCTAAATATATAAATTTATAAATTTATTAAAAAATAATTAATAAGAAAAATATGTTGTTACTGGAAAAAATGCGGAAAATGGTTCCGCAGTTAAGAAAAGAAGCAAAGGAAATTTTAACTAAATACGGTGATACGGTAGCAGGTGAAATTACGGTTGAACAGATATACGGAGGTATGCGCGGAGTAAATGCCTTATTATGCGATACATCAGAAGTAGGTTTAGATACGGGATTGGTCATACGGGGCATACCAATTCTCGAATTAACAAATAAGTATCCGGAAGAAATTTTTCATTTACTATTAACGGGAGAATTACCGACGAAAGAAGAACTGGAAGATTTGCAGAACGAACTTCACAGAAGAGCTGAAGTTCCTTTTTACGTCTGGCACGTAATAAATTCCTTGCCTACAGATACGCATCCGATGGTGCTGTTAAGTACGGCAGTACTTGTAATGGAAAACGAATCTTTATTCCGCCGCAGGTACGAAGAAGGGCTTCCCAAAGACGAATTATGCGAGCCGATGCTTGAAGATTCATTGAATTTAATTGCACGGATACCTGCAATAGCGGCATACATATACAGAAAAAAATTCAACAAAGGACCAAGGATAAAAGAGGACACTACTCTTGACTGGACAGCGAACTTCACTAAAATGCTCGGTATTAACGACCCGGACGGCTCATTCACACAGTTAATGAGGCTTTACATGGTGCTTCACAGCGACCACGAAGGCGGTAACGTCAGCACATTTGCCTGTCAGACAATAAGTTCGTCATTATCCGACGTTTATTTTGCTGTAGGCGGCGGATTAAACGGACTCGCAGGACCACTGCACGGACTTGCAAATCAGGAATGTTTAAGATTTATAATAAAATTACGCGAAGATATCGGTCATCAGCCGACAGATGCAGAAATAAAAAACTACTGCATTAATCTTCTGGACAACAAGCAGGTTATTTCCGGTTACGGTCATGCGGTACTGCGAGTAACCGACCCGCGTTTTACGGCACTTTTAAATTTCGGGAACAAATTTTTTCCTCATGACCCGATTCTTCAGATTGTTAATCAGTTATATAAAATCGTTCCGGATTTACTCATAGAGCGGGGAAAAGCCAAAAATCCGTGGCCGAACGTAGATGCTGCAAGCGGTGCTTTACTACATCATTTCGGGCTGACGGAATATGAATTTTACACCGTATTGTTTGCCGTTTCAAGAGTACTGGGTCTGACAGCACAGCTAACGCTATCAAGAGCACTTATGCTGCCTTTAATCAGACCAAAATCTGTAACCACCGAATGGATAAAGAAAAAAGCAGAAGAGAGCGAAAAGAAATAATCATTTTACTTCCCTTATAATCCTTACGACCTTATAGATTTTATAAATCCCGCTTTTTTTATAAATAACCGGAGGGAATTTAGTATTTACCGAGTATAATACTATTCTTTCATCATCGAGAAATTTTATTAACTTTGCATTGCTTGAATAGGTTTCCGGAACAGTTTTAAAATTCACAACCACAGCACTTCCGTCTTTAATTCTCTGAAAATCGTCTATGCATAACAGATGGTCACCAGGATTTATGTATGGTCTCATCGAATCACCTCTTGCAATAACAAAGAAAGGATTGGAGTAATGTGATACATCAGGAGTTTCAATAAATTTCAGATTTTCTTGATTTATCTGATTATACAAAGGGACACCGCATTCCACTTCGGCAAGTACGGGTACAAGTTTACTTCTGCTTTTCTGTATAACACCTGATATTTTCAGCATTTCGCCTTCGCCGTTCAGAAGCCAGTTTATATTGCAGCCGAGTTTATTTATCTTATTAAGGATATCGGGCAGCGGCAACCGTTGTCCTTTGACGTATTTCTGAAGCGCCTGGGGTTTCATACCGAGTTTCGAGGCAAAATCGGTCAGTGTAGGAGATACCGTTCTGCAAAATTCAAGAAGTCTTTTGGAAAATAAATTTCTGTCCATTTGTTGTTATACAGATTATATAATTAGTTTATTTATTAACGCTAATATAATACATTTAGATTATAGTGTCAATACAGTAATAAAGACAATTAATAATTAAAAATTAAAAATAGAAAGATTCAACGCAAAGAGGCATAAACAATTATAAATTATAAATTATAAATGATAAATTAATAATAGAAAAAAGAAAAATAGAAAGATTCAACGCAAAGAGGCATAAACAATTATAAATTATAAATTATAAATGATAAATTAATAATAGAAATATTAAACGGAATTAAAGTCGAGCATAAACAATTATAAATTATAAATGATAAATGATAAATAGTAAAGGGTGAAGAGATTTTGAAACATCTTGAAGGGCGAATAGAAATGACAAGGTGTTTATGTTTATTTACAATATTGTTCTATATACTGTTCCGCATTAGGGAATCCGAGTTCTTTGGATTTTTTGAAATCGGCACATGCAGAATCGCTCATATTTTTTCCGATATAGCAGAGTCCTCTGAGTGAATATATATTTGACATTCCCGGATTTAAAGCAAGAATAAAATTGATATCATTTATGGCTTTATCGAATTCATTCGCTTTATATTCAATACTTGCCCTGTAGAGATAAGCATTAAAATCTGCGGGATTAAGTTCGATTGTTTTATTCAGGTCGGGAAGCGATTTATAGAAATCCCCTGTTTCAAAATATATTATACCTCTTATAAGATAGCCCTGAAAATCATTCGGATTTACCTGTATTGCTTTATCGATATTTGTTACTGCTTCAGGCAGGTTTCCCTTCCAGAAATTCAGAGTACTTAAACTAACATAAGCTTCATAATTTTCATTATCTATTTTAATTGCTTCCTGAAATTCTTTTACTGCTTCATTAATAACATTAGTATCGGGATTCATTGATACCGATTGCTGGTCAATCAACAATTTTCCCTGCTGAAGATGTTTCTGAGATTTTTCTTTTTTATTAATAAAAGGAACATAATCGGATGTATATGCAAAATAGCCGAGGAGTACCAAGGCGGCAATAATTACAAGTACAATTACTAATTTTTTATTAGATTTTTTTCCTTCTTTTTCAATAATAATCTCGGTACTGCATTCCGGACAAATAAATTTGTTATCCTTAATATCTTCATCCGTGACTTCAATTTCTTTTTTACATTCAGGGCATTTAACGATTTGTATTTCTTCGTTTTGTTCTTCTTCTACAACAATTTCCGTTTTACATTCAGGACATATCAATTCATTTTTATTAATTTCATCTTTTATTTCAATTTCAAATCCGCATTCCGGACATTTTATAATTTCAGTTATTTCAGTTTTCTCAGACATTATTCACAACAAATTTAATTTATAAACTTATAATTTACCTATTATTAAAGACAATTGAAATCCATAACGGAATAAAATTCAAGAATCAATAAAAACGCTTTATATGATATTTATAATTTTGTTTAGGTTTTAAAATTACAATCGTCCGAAAAAATCCGATAAATACTTATATTGAATTTTATTAATTTAAATAATAAGTTGTAATAAACAAATAACCTCCGCCAATGGAAAAAAGAGTAATTCAGGTAGAAGAAAGACTCCCGATTTTAGAGACAATTCCATTAAGTTTACAGCATGTATTTGCAATGTTCGGAGCGACTGTACTTGTTCCGATATTATTCAAAGTCAATCCATCAACCGTAATATTATTTTGCGGGATTGGAACGCTGCTTTACATATTAGTTACAAAGGGAAAAATACCGGCATATCTCGGTTCAAGTTTCGCTCTGATATCTCCTGTACTGATTGTCATACCGCATTTCGGATACAATGCAGCACTCGGCGGTTTTATAGCGGTTGGATTGATTTTTTGTACTGTTGCGATAATAATAAAATTCGCAGGAGTAAAATGGATAGACACTGTATTTCCGAAAGCGGCGATGGGAGCAATAGTTGCAGTAATCGGACTCGAACTTGCGCCTGTTGCTGCAGAAATGTCCGGCTTTACTTCGGAAGTTACGGACGGTAAGGTAATATTAATTTCCGTAATTACGTTTGCGGTAACATTTTTATGCTCAATATCATTAAGGGGATTTCTCGGACTAATTCCCGTTTTATTAGGAGTAGCTGCCGGATATATTGTTTCAATAATTTTTGGAATGGTTGATTTTTCGAAAGTTGAGGCTGCACCGTGGATTGAGCTTCCTGAATTATATTTTCCTCAGTTTAATATAAACGCAATAATAATTATAATCCCTGCTGCACTCGTAATAATTCCGGAACATATCGGACATCTGCTTGTAACCGGAAACATAGTAGGGAGAGACCTTGCGAAAGACCCGGGTTTACACCGTTCACTTCTCGGTGACGGAATATCAACAACACTATCGGGAATATTCGGTGCAACTCCTACAACGACGTACGGTGAAAATATTGGTGTGATGGCAATTACAAAAGTTTACAGTGCATGGGTTATGGGTGGAGCGGCAGTGATAGCGATACTGATATCTTTTTTCGGAAAATTATCGGCTTTGATACAATCAGTTCCCGAACCGGTAATCGGCGGAATATCTATGGTTTTATTCGGAGTAATAGCAGCATCTGGGATAAGAATGCTTGTCGAAGCGAAATTAGATTACAGCAAGCCGGGAAATTTAATGCTGACCTCGGTTGTACTTGCCGTTGGCGTAAGCGGTGCAAACATTAACATCGGTTCGGTTAGTATAAAAGGCATGGCACTTGCAGCAATACTTTCGATTATACTGAGTCTGATAATAAAATTATTTGAGAGTATAGAAATAATAAAAAAGGAACGATAGAGTTTTTTCAGATTAGGATTATTTACACCTTGTTAGATTCTATTCAGATAGAATGCAGAGTTACTTTTTCGATTTATTTAAAAAAACCGTTTCTTTTTCTCCTTTAAGTTTCATTGAAATCTGAAAATCGTTGATGAAGATAATTTCATATATTGCAGGAGGTTGCCCCGTCATCATTTCAACTTTGCAGATAACAGGATAGACTGATGCGTTATAAACGGAGTTAGTTCCCAGGTTCTGGACACTGCCGTCACTTCGAATTACTTTCACCGAATTATCTTCTTCGAAAGACAGCTTAACATCTTCGACACTGCCCGGTCTTCTGTCATACTCCCAGAGCCCGATTAATTTTTCTTTATAAGATTTCCCGCAGGAGGAGAGGAAGAAAATAATAATTATCAGAGCAAATATATTTATCAAAAATTTCATTTTCCTGTAATATGTTAAACTAATTAAAAAAAAATCGAATTATTTATTCATTAAATTCCTATTCAATTATTTAAGATTTTCACCGCCCAACTTTTAAATTTATTCAAATAATTCCACAATCTATCAATATCTTTCTTATTGTAGATATTTCCGCTGTATGAAACTGAAGTCTTTTGGACAATAAGTTTTTCAAAGTGATTAAATGCTTTTTTATTATCATCCGTATCAGGCAAAATCTCTTTGAGCAAAAAAACAGCCTGATAATGGTTTTCTCCCTGACTTTTCACACCGCCGTATTTTATTGTTATTGCATCTGCATAAGCGATAGCAGAATGAATTATAAGCACACCGGCGGCATTCCAGTATTCAAAAGTTCTTGCGGTTTCGGAGCCGTTGTAAAAATTATCGGCTATTTTCCGATAATCATTCGATTTAGATTTTTCAATGCTTTTTCTTAAACTTTTTTTAACCATTTAACGAGACATTAATTTTTTTCCTGCCAGAATAATTCCCTTCCTGATAATATCTGCAACAGGCGGTTTTTTATTTTCGGCTCTTTTAAAGAAATTCGTTTCAGAAATAAAATACGGTGCATAGGAGACACCATATTTTTTGTATAATAGAGAGTTTAGTTCTGAGGATACCATTTCCGCTTTATTTTTCAGTGTCTTATTTTTAAATACTAAACAAACATCAAGGTCACTTCCTATTTTTTCTTCCTTTTTCGCAGTACTTCCGAAAATAATAATTATATGGCAATATTTTACTAATCTTTTTCTAATATCGGAAAACAGTTCTTCCATAAACTTTTTTTCCTCATAAATATTAGGTATGACAATTTTATCGACAAGATAGTGTTTACGGTTAAGTTCAAAAAAATGTTCCCTTCCGCCTCTGTTACGTATTACAATATTCAGGTTTTCAAGTAATGAGAGTGTTGCAAGGCAGGCAGGAGCGCTAATGCCCGACTGTCTGGCAACTTCCCTTCCCGATAATCCGATTTTTACATTATTAAGAGTTCTCAGAACTGCAATGTTTGATTTTTGCGAGAAAACCTGATTCAGAACATTATGGATAATCATGATAATATACTTTTTATTGTAAGGTAAACATTACATATGTAATGTTTACCTTACAAATGTAATGAATTACAATGTAAAAAACAAAGTATTTCACATTTCCAAAAAGGATTTAAAGATTGTTAGTAAATATTATTAAAAATAATACACTTTATGAGTTATTGATTGGAAAGGTGAACAGATTATCCGGTTTTAATTTTACCGGGATTCTATGCCATCCTTCATTAAGAAGTATAATCAAATCATCTTTATATTTCAGCAAACACACGAGCATATCAGGAGTAGGAAATCTTAAACCTTGTCCAATTTTATACTCTATTTTTCCTTCTTTTATTTTCTGATTCTTTTTCAAAGCATTTCATCGAATATTGCATAATATACTGAATCAATATCCATCATTAATCCGCACATTAAACCTTTTTTGGCGACTTCGATTTCATCGTCATTTAATTCCCTGCCGAGTTTTTCCAATGCCTCGGCCTGTAAATCTTCTAAGGAAATTGAAAAGATAATATCTTGTTTATTTTGATAATTCATTTTTTTTTCTAATATAATATTTTCCGTTAAACTTATCCATTACGACTAATTCTTTTTCGAATAATTCAGATTGCTTTCCTATGGGATAAACTGTCAAATAATTTGAAATGAATAATTCTTTTCCAATTTGATTAGAATTATTTGTAACATTCCGCATACCATATTTTAAATCATAATCGAATATATTGGAAAAGAAAAATAATTTCCGTATATACTCGCAATCATCGTAAGTAATTAACCAACGATGATTACATCTTTTCATATTTTCTGCAAACTTTTCATGGTCAAATGTTTTATGCAAAATACCATTTTTACCATACAGTGCAGATTTAGTTGCAGAATAATAGGGCGGGTCTAAATAAATAAATACATTTTCACCTGATTTATTAATTAATTGTGAATAATCCAAATTAGTAATTTTAACATCCGAAAGAATAGTTGATAATAATTTTACTCTTTCGATACTTGAATCGGTAAATCTACCTTTAAATGCGGCTTCAGAATATCCCCCGCTTTCGGATGTACCTGAAAAAGTAATTCTATTAAACACAAAAAAAGCTGCCGCTTTATAGATATTATCGAATTTATCAATATTTTCCTGCAAAAATGAATGAAGTTCTTTGCCGGATTTATATTCGGATTTCCATTTTAAAATAATATCAAGAAGTTTTTGGGAATTAATTTTTAATTCATTCCAGAAATGAAATAAAGGAATATAAATGTCATTAAGCCAATATTTTTTGTCATGATATCTTTGTTTTAAATAAACAAACAAGGAGCCACCTCCGAGGAATGGTTCACGATATTCTTTAAAATCAGGGATTAGCTTAGACATTAGAGGAATTGCTCTGCTTTTGCCACCGGGATATCTCAAAGGGCTTTTTAACATTTCGGATTTTTTATTTCAACAATAAAATTATTATGTTTCGCTTCTTTGAATAAAATATCGATTATTGTTATATGTTTATCCTTAAAATTATTTTTATTAATAAAAAGCGAAATTATTTTGTTATTATCTATTGATAATATTTTTCCTTTTAAATTATCCGAAGTTAAACTCAATACAGGAATTTTATTATATCGTTTATTATTTAATCTTAATGATGAAATATTGGAATATAGAATCAATTTTAACAATCCATCTTTTATATCGCTTATGCTCGGCAATGAATTATTTTTGCTATGTTTTCCTTCAATCAAATATATATTTCTATCATCAATTCTAATTTCATCTGTAGTCAGATAATAATAACCACCTAAATAATTTTTGATTGTTATTTTGGCTTTAGTTAATGTTGACAATGATTCCATAGGTTGCACGGTTAATGTTTCCCTGTTTTGTGCTTTTTGGGCTTTGATTCGGGAATTATCCATAAAATTCTTAACATCATAATCCAAATTAGATTTGAATTTGTCAACACCCATTTTTCCATGCATTTTTATTTTGGTTTTTCGGCTGATTGTATTATATGCTTTTTGTGCTTTCGCAACGATTGATGATAACTCAGATTTTATCTGATTGAGATTCCAATGTAAAGCGGAACTGTGATAATTAGAAATTTCTTCAATTTTTGATTTAACAAATTTATTATTAAACTTTTGGTTAGTAATTTTTCCCTTCAATCTCGGATTGATATCAGCAGAATTATAATATGCTAATATTACGTATACATCAAGCAAACTCATCAAAGATATTGTATCCCACTGGATAAAATCTCTATCGCCTTTTTCCCCTTCGTCTTTTATAATAGGAATTACAGTAATCTTTTTTGAAAACCCGAGAGTATTATAAACTCTTTCAAACGGATAAGAACGAGTACGCTTAGGAGAAACCCATTTTGATATTGCAAATTTACCTTTTTGGGTATATATAGAACAAAAAGCAGAACATATATTAATATTAAATTTTTCGAAATTTATTTCTTCTAATTCAATATTAAAAAATGATTTATATTTTATTCCCTTTATTTCGGCTATAATGTTATACAATGTATTCTATCAATATAAATTTTACACTTTTTCTCGTTACAGATCTAAGATTTCGGTACGAGTATAAAAGTCTTGGACAAAATTTTTTGTTCAATTCTTTTTCACAAATTAATATTTACATAATAATTATTTTCTCTTTTACATTTTAATGGACTCTTTAATATATTAATATCTTTTATATAAATTTTGTAATACTCTTCTTCACATTTTATGTCATTTTTTTCATCCGGTAATAATTCAATTCTTTTCTTAACTTCAATGTTTTCAATAGCTCCATAATGTGTAATTGCTCCACCATATTTTCCAAATATAACAGGTTGATAGAAACCGAGATATTTTACTTTAAACAGATTTTCGAGTTTTGTTTTGACAGGGATTCGATACCACCCTTCCAACAATAGCAGTGATAAATCTCTTTTTTGCTTAAGCCAGCATATTATTGTATCTGTCCGTTTATAATCAGTAAATAATTTTTTCATAAATTATTAAATAAAACAGATATATTAATGGTAAGCTAGATTAAATTCTATTTGCCATCTCTGATCGAAAAAGCAATTTTTTCAATTAAATTAGTTGGATATAGGTAACTATTTTTATATTTTATTCCAAGTTGTTCAATTGGATTTAGAAGTTCTATTCCTATTATTTCACCATCGGAATTTAAATCAACAATAAAATTATCACCAATTTCTATAGATTTATCAACTTTTCTTTTTTTATTATCAAATTTTAGATAACCAATATTTTTTTCGATATTTAATTTTAAGTTTTTCATCTTATTGTAATTTAACTAAATTTTGCTAAAACTGATATAACATCAATTCGGTCTTTAATTTTTTCTACAATTACTACAACAGTCTTTTTTGAATATAATTTCTTTTTCTCAGCATTTGTCACACAAAAAGTCATAGTATATTTTATTCTTCCATACTTAGCAACGCTTAATTTTCCCTTTTTAATTGTTTTTCGTACTTCGAATTCTGATATTCCCCTTTCTTTCATTCTATCTAAAGCGTGCTCTATAATATTAATTGAAAGCATAACCTTTGAACTTAATGTTCATCTTATTTATGTATTTAAATCCCTGCCAATAATTGCTCACTTACAGCTAAAAATATCTTGGATTCCTGCTTGATTCAGAGAGTACACCGCAGGAATAACAGTTTTTGTTTAATTCCCGTTTATCCCGATAAATCAGAACAGGTTGCGGGAATGACAAAGAACATTACTTCTTCAGTCTTTCTTCGATTTTGTCGAGTTCTTCTGATAACTGGCGAGGAAGTTTGACGCCGAAGATTTTGTAGTAGTCGCGCATTTCTTCTACTTCTTTTAACCAGTCGTCTTTGTTTACTTCGCAGAGCTTATGACAGATTTCCGGACTGAGTCCGAGTCCGGATGTGTCAATTGCATCGTGAGTCGGTAAGCGACCGATAGGTGTCTCTTTGTATTTTCCCGTTTCTTCTACACGCTCAATTATCCATTTCAAGGCGCGGATGTTGTCTCCGTAGCCGGGCCATATAAATTTTCCGTTTTCGTCTTTACGGAACCAGTTCACATAAAAGATTTTCGGCAAACGGTCGGGAAATGCCATTCTTCCGATTTGTATCCAGTGTGCAAAATAATCACCCATATGATACCCGCAAAACGGAAGCATAGCAAAGGGGTCATGTCTTAATTTTCCTACTGCACCCGCTGCTGCCGCCGTTGTTTCAGAAGCGGCTGCTGAACCCATATAAACACCGTGATTCCAGTTGTATGCTTCATAAACTAACGGTACTACAGTTGAGCGCCTGCCACCGAACAAGAATGCACTTATCGGTACACCTTTTGGGTCCTCCCAGGCAGGGTCAATTACAGGACATTGCCTTGCAGGTGCCGTAAACCGTGCATTGGGATGCGCCGCTTTTCGTCCGCAATCCGGAGTCCAATCGTTTCCGTTCCAGTCGGTTAAATGCGACGGGATTTCATCGGTCATACCTTCCCACCATACGTCACTGTCATCTGTAAATGCGACATTTGTAAAAATGGAATTTTCAGTCATCGATAGCATCGCATTTGCATTTGTCTCCATCGATGTACCCGGTGCTACTCCGAAGAATCCGTATTCGGGATTGATTGCGTACAATCTTCCGTCGTCTCCGAATTTCATCCAGGCAATATCATCACCCACGCATTCCACTTTCCAACCCGGCAGCGAAGGGGTCATCATAGCAAGGTTAGTCTTTCCGCAAGCAGATGGAAAAGCTGCAGCAATATAACGCTTCTGTCCGCCCGGAGGTGTGATTCCCAGTATTAACATATGCTCTGCCAGCCAGCCTTCATCTCTCGCCATGACAGAGGCGATACGCAGTGAAAAGCATTTTTTTCCAAGTAAAGCATTTCCGCCATATCCGCTTCCGAACGACCAGATAGTCCTTTCCTCAGGGAAATGTGTTATATATTTATTTGTATTGCAGGGCCAGGGAACGTCTTTTTTTCCGTCAATTAACGGTGCACCGACCGAGTGCAGGCAAGGAACGAAATTTCCATCTTCACCGAGTACGTCGAGTACTTTCTGTCCCATACGCGTCATTATACGCATATTTACTACAACGTAAATAGAGTCGGTTAATTCGATACCTATTTGTGCAATTTTCGAACCGAGAGGTCCCATACTGTAAGGTATAACATACATTGTTCTTCCGCGCATACAGCCGTCATACAACCCCGACATAATTTTTTTCATTTCTTTCGGATCCATCCAGTTATTTGTCGGACCGGCATCTTCTTCTTTTTCCGAACAGATGAATGTTCTATCTTCCACTCTTGCCACATCCTTCGGGTCAGATATGACCCAGTAGGAATTCGGGCGTTTCGGAATCGGTTTAAATGAACCGTTTTCAACGCAGATTTTTATTAAACGGTCATTTTCTTCCTGCGAGCCATCACACCAGTGCACTCTATCGGGTTTGCACATTTGCTCCATACTTTTTACCCATTCGATTAACTTTTTATTATTTGTCATTATTACTCCGTTAATTTATTTAATTATTGAAAAACTATTTACGTGTTATGTTGTAACTCATTAAGATTGCAATTGGTTTTGTAGTCGGGAATTTACTTAAAATAATTTTTATCATACTCATTATCGGAACGCAGAGCAGCATACCGACAATTCCCCAGACGTATCCCCAGAATATCAATGAGAACAGAATCAGAATCGGACTCAGATTTAAAGCATCGCCGAGTATTTTCGGCTCGATTAAATTTCCTATTACCATTCCGACCACGACAAGCACAATGAGCAAAATAATCGGTACAATAATATTATCGTATTGTATTAATGCAGTCAGGAAAGGCAGGAGTGTTGAAACAAATGCTCCTATATTCGGGATATAAGTCATAAAGAATGTCAGCAGTCCCCATACAATCGCAAAATCAACTCCGAAAATCCAGAATATTATAGTAGCAATAATCGCGTGTGATAAATTAATAAGTGTTTTATATACAATATATTCACGGACGTCTTTAAAAATATCATCAAGGATGTCAGCAATCTGAGCCGCACGTTCGGGAGAGTATGCTTTTCTAATTCTTACCCTGATATTCCTCCATTCCGAGAGTAAAAATATTATGTAAATTAAAATCATGATGAAATGTCCGAATATACCCGCTACACTGCTGACAAGGTCTGTTATCAATGTAGTAATTGTTCCTTCTTTTAGTATGTTTTCGAATTTAATCGACTCCTGAATCGATTCGGTATTAATTCCGTAATTTTTTAAAGTCGTAATAATTTCACCGTAATACGCTACAAATTTTGTCTCATATTTAGGCATCTGAGAAGTGAAGGAATTTATGCTTGTAAATACAAAAACGCTCGAAATATTCGAAATTAGTATAATGCATAATAACACAATTACAATTCCCAGCCATCCGGGAATTTTTTTCTTCAGCATCCACTCATAAAACGGAGTAAAGAGGAAAGTGATAATAATCGCAAGGAACAACGGTAACAGGATTAACTGCAATTCTTTCATTACAAAGAAAGTAAATCCTATCAGGAACAACGCTGCGGCGATTGAAAGAAACCTGCTGTATTTTATTTCTACCATTTTATATTTTTTTTATATTTAACAGGGTCTTTGATTCCCGCTTCTCTGAATCCTCTTAATCTGAGGGCACAGCTATCGCATTCACCGCATGCAATATCATTGCTTTTATAACAGGACCAGGTCAGATGCACGGGAGAGTTATATTTATATGACTGTATGACAATTTCTTTTTTAGACATATTGATAACGGGAGTAACAATTTCAATTCGGGATTCTTTTTTTGTTCCGCTTTTAACGGCACGGTTAAAATCTTTGTAAAATTTTTTCGTTGTATCCGGATAACTGCTTGAATCTTCTTCCACGGCACCTATAAATATTTTTTGAGCACCGAGTACTTCAGCCCAGCTGACTGCGGCAGCAAGGAGATTTGCGTTTCTGAAAGGCACGTAGGTTTTAGGTATTGATTTCCTGTTTAAATCTGCTTCTTCAACCGGTATATTCCTGTCGGTCAGGGCAGAGCCTCCGATTTTTTTCAGATATCCGATATCTGCAATTAATTTCTTTTTTACTTTGAAATATCGTGCTATGTCATTAAATGCTTTTAATTCCCCGCATGATGTTCTCTGTCCGTAATTAAAATGCATAAAAGCAGGTTCATATCTCTTCACCGCAATTGCCGCCGTAAGGGCGCTGTCCATTCCCCCGCTTACCAATATTACAGCGGTCTTTTTCATCACCACAAATATTTCAGTTCGAATGCTTTCTTTTCAAGTTCTTCCTTAAAATTCGGATGTGCAATATCAATCATTGCTTTGACTCTCTGTCTTATTGTTTTCCCGTGCAAATCGGCAACTCCATATTCGGTTGCTACATAATGAATATCGGCTTTTGATGTAGTCACGCCGGCACCCGGATTCAGGGTGTGAACTATTCTGGATATCTGTCCGTTTTTTGCCGTTGCAGGCAGAGCAAGAATTGCTTTTCCTCCCTTACTTCTGGATGCTCCCCTGATAAAATCCACCTGTCCGCCGAATCCCGAATAAAATTTATGCCCGATTGAATCAGAGCAAGCCTGACCCGTAAAGTCAATTTGAAGAGATGAATTAATCGAAATCATTTTATCGTTTTTTGCAATATTGAACGGATCATTTACGAATCTTGAAGGTCTGAATTCAATAAACGGATTATTGTCCATAAAATCAAAGCATTTTTTCGTTGCTATAACAAAAGAAGCTACAATTTTTCCCGGAAGAAAAGTCTTTTTTTCGCAATTCACTACACCTGATTCTATCAGTCCTATTAAACCGTCGGAAAACATTTCCGTATGAATACCAAGATCTTTTTTATCTTTAAGAAAATTCAAGACAGCATCGGGGATAGCTCCGATTCCCATCTGCATAGTTGAGCCGTCCTCGACCATTTCGGATATGTAAGAAGCAATTTTACTGTATAATGCTTTTTCGGATTCGGTTATGTTATCGTCAACCATCGGAACTTCATCGAGCGGAAGGTCAACTTCCACTATATAATCCAGTTTGCTTATATGAATAAAATTATCACCGTATACTCTCGGCATTCTCGGGTTAATTTGAGCAATAATAACCTTTGAATTTTCTGCAGCGGTTTTTGAAATATCATTGCTTACTCCATATGAACAAAAACCGTGTTCATCGGGCGGCGACAAGTGAACCATTGCCACATCGAGGTCAATTCTTCTTGTAATAAAAAGATTTTCTATTTCGGAAAGAAAAACAGGAACAAAATCAGCCCTGCCTTCGTTAACCGCTTTTCTAACATTTCCTGCTATAAACAGTGCCACATGATTAAAATGTCCTGCCATATCAGGTTCGGCATATCTTGCTTTATGAAATGTTGTAAGGTGATATACATTTACGTTATGCAGTTCTTTATATCTATTGCACATTGCTTCCACAAGTGCAAGCGGGAATCCGCTGTTAGCATGCAAATATACGTTATCGCCCGATTTAATTACTTTAACTGCTTCCTCGGCAGTAGCAACTTTGTGCTGATATTTTGATGGGATCATAAAATATTGATGATTTAGGGAAAAACTAAAAAAAATTGAACTACAAAATACTATATATTTATAAAATTATAAATCTAAATATTTCCGACCATTTTCTTAGGATTGACTTTTGCAGTAAATTCTTCATCAGTCAGTAGTCCGAGTTCAATAGTAGCCTGTCTCAGTGTTTTATTTTCTTTATGAGCTTTCTTTGCAATCTTTGCTGCATTTTCATAGCCGATATGCGGATTCAAAGCTGTTACAAGCATCAATGAATTTTCTACATGTTTATTAATCATATTGACGTTCGGTTCTATTCCGACTGCGCAGTTTTTATTAAACGAACTGCATGCATCACCGAGCAGTCTTGCTGACATTAAGAGATTGAAAATCATAACCGGTTTAAAAACGTTCAGTTCGAAATGTCCGAACATACCGCCGACAGTAATTGCTGCATCGTTTCCGACAACCTGAGCACAGACCATCGTAAGAGCTTCCGTCTGAGTCGGGTTCACTTTCCCCGGCATTATGGAAGAGCCCGGTTCATTTTCCGGAAGCAGAAGTTCGCCAAGTCC
>VGWA01000048.1 GCA_016873795.1 Ignavibacteria bacterium | reverse complement strand
AATTCCAATTTATCAAACAATTTTTCCATCGATTCGCCGGTTCCCGCAAAGTTTTTCAAACAAAACTCAATAAATTCTTCTTTTGTACCGTCTTTTTCATTCCATAGATTTGCGGTTTGTTCAATACCTCTTTCGATACGGAAGAGCTGATTTTCCCCGTAAAGTCCAATCAGTTCATCTCTTACTTTATTTCTTGTTTTGGAATCTATAAAATCATTCTGCTGAGCCGATAAAGCCGTAGTCATAATCAATAAAATTAAGATTAAAAAATAATTTTTCATATTTGTTATTATTAAATTAAAAAATAAAAATCTTTCAGACTCATACAAAAGTATAATACATCAAGCATGAGTTTAAACATAAATATATAAAAATTTATTGAATGAATAAATGAGAAGAGACAGCTGATTTTCAAGAAACTGACTTGACAATAACGAGTGTCATATCGTCAAATTGTTTCATATTTGAAGTGAAAAGATTAACCGATTCTATAATTACCCTGCAGATTTCTTTTGAGGTTTTACCATTATTTGAGGTAATAATAAATTTAAGTCTTTCATCGCCGAACTGATCCCCGTCTTTATTTATTGCCTCAGTAATACCGTCCGATACAAAGACAAATATATCTCCGATATTATAATTAACGGAAATTTCTTCTATCGAGTTATTAAAGATATCATCATCTCCCAATCCGAGCCCGATTCCTCCCGGTTGTATTTTAACAACTGAACTATTGAGTGTATTATAATGGTACAACGGCAGATGTCCTGCTCTTGCAAAAGATATTTTCTTTTCCTTGATGCTGAAGTTTGCTCCAATAGCCGTGATATAGGATTTTGAATCAATATGTTTATACAGAAGCTGATTTGCTTTAGTAAGCATATTCCGCGGAGAGGGATAGAATTCTTTCAAAGTCTGGAATATGCCCTGAATTTTAGACATATAAAGTGCAGCCGAAGTACCTTTTCCGCTGACATCGCCTACGACAACTGTAATTTCGTCCGCCGTACCGTTCAGAAAGTCATAGAAATCGCCGCCCACTTCATAGGCAGGAAAGGAAACTGCACATATATCGAGATCGGGAATTTCCGGTACTTTTTGCGGGAGCGAAGCAAGCTGAATTTTTCTTGCTACTTCCAATTCGTTTTTCATCCGTTCCTGCATTCTTAACTCCTCATAGAGAAAAGCATTCTCGATAGCAACTGCAGCATTCGACATTAAGGACGTTACAAAGGAAAAGTCTTCTTCTTTCATCTGAATTTCGGACAGCTTTTCACCCGTAAACAAAGCACCGAGTAGTTTTTCTTTTATTTTAACCGGAAAAACATACTTAAATTTATTCTCTATAAAGTATTCGGAACAATTATCCGGCAGTCCCTCAACCGGGAAATATGTTTTTAATATTTTAACCGGTCTGCATAAATCCTGCGGTATTTCAAGTTCGCAGTTTTTATTGTCGAAAACATAAATTTTGTTCTCCCATATCTGTCCTTTCTCGTCGAAGAATATTGCTCCGGCTTTTTTCAATCTGACGAGTTTCGTGATCTTTTCCACAAGTATAATTGCCAGGCTATCGATTGTAAACTTTGTTTGAATAAGATTTATTAACTCATTCTGTGCCGTCCGGTAATCGAGCTTCTGCCTGTAATAAATTTTATTTATAAAATTCTGACTGTATTTTCCTATTTTCAGTAATATAAATGCAATGACCAATGAACAGAGCATAAAAAATATTTTATTATAAATAATATTCGCATCCTGGCTTAACAAAGAAGAAGTGACAACAACATCAGTAAACGAGAATCTTATATAAGGAAAATTAATTTCAGTTTGGGATAGTTTCCCAAGTATAAAGACAAAAGCAACAAACAAAACAAGATATAAAAATACTGACAGCAGGTTATACTGAACATTTCGCTTTATATGAAAGTCTATTCCGTAAATACCGTATCTTCTTAAAACGAAAAAATATGATACCGGAATCAAAATCATTAACAAAAAATTGTATTCCGAGAACCATTGCGGAAACTTAACACCTAATCTATAAAATAAACCAATTACAAATGAATTCATCGTAATAATCAGCCATGTCGAAAATATAATAACGGATGCCCTTCGATATTCCGCAGGTGCATTCTTATTCCTTTTTATTATTCTCAGGACTATGTAAAATAAAACCAAGCCGAACATAACCGCAAAGAAAATCGTTCCGATAATTTTTTCGAAGTCAATAATGAACCATACTGTAAGAACCGCCACCAAAACTAATATTACAGAATAAATTACCGTAATATAAATTTTCTTATTAATAATTTTTTCATTAGGAGAAGGAAAATAATTCAGACTATGTATAATTACCGACAGCATGAAAATTCCTAATATATTCGTCATCATAATTTTAATAAAAGATACAGCATCATAATCAGGCGGATTATAATTCAGCGATGTAGCAAACTGAAAAGCGATAATCAGAAAAGCTAAAGAAGTTAATCTAATTCCGATATTTCCTGATTCTTTTATACCCAGAAATGCCCCGAAGCACAGAAATATGAGCGAGTATATTATCAATAATAAATGTATTGTTCTGACTCCGTATGTATTAAGGGTTACATCTTTTACAATTAACTGATTGTTCCTCAATAACAAAAAAGGTATATGTTCGTTTAACGGGAGGCTTCTCAGGTAACGCAGGGACGGAGTAGTAAACATTTCATAAGGCAGTTCTTCGCGGAATTTAAGACTTACTCCTTTTATAGCAAGCAGAACATCACCCGATTTCACACCTGCATTGAAAGTAGCCCCGTTCGGTATTGTAAGAGCGATATAAGTTCCGCTGTCAAGCTGAAGCAGATAGGAATCGTTAAAATCTGATTTTTTTGCGATAATTGTATCAGACATCATTACAAACTTCTTTTTTTCATCCTCATCCTCTAAATATTTTGCTTTATTATGATTGAAAAACACTAATTTAACAAGCGAGTCACTTCCTATACCCTCGTAAAATTCCTTTATCTGGGATAGAGAATCAAAAATTTTTCCGTTAACCTGCAATAAAAAGCTGCCGGTGAGAACTGTATCATACTGCGCAGAAAAAGTTTTCGCAACATAAAATTTCGAAGGCAGTCTCATATAATGAGTACCCGTAAAGACCGTTGTGGCATTCCTGTATGAATCAATAGCAAGAGCGGAAAAAATAATAACGGAAAAAATAATTATTAATATTCTGAACTGTTTATAATGTCTATCCCAGAAACGTGAATCAGATTTGCTGGATTCTATGTCATTTTGTCCCATCATTTATATAAACATATAAAAATTAATTTTTAAAAAATATGTATTTAATCCGTTGTTTATATTACGTAAGCATAACTCAAATAGTTGCAAAAATACTGCGGATTTTGCGGCAAAATAATCATAAAAACTTCATTTTTTACAATTTTAATTAAAAAGGGTCATTATGTACATGAAGTAGATTATAAAAGCTCATAGTAATAAATTCATGTTTGCAAATATTTATATCTTGTAATAAAAAACAAAATAATCTATATTTCGTTAAATAACGAAATGAACATGTTAAAAAAGCAAACAAAAATATTTAAAGCTTTATCCGACAGCAACAGGATACGTATTCTGAAAATGCTTCAGATTAAACCTTTATGTGTCTGTGAGATAACATCGATACTCGGGCTGGCAACTTCGACAGTATCACAGCATTTAAGTATATTAAAATCCGCCAAATTAATAACAGATGAAAAAGATAAGAAATGGATTAACTATAAAATCAATCCCGAGACATCGGACGCAGAAATTACGGATGCATTGTTTTACGTACGACTCATTCTCAAGGATGACAGTACAGTAATCAACGACAGAAAAAAACTGAAAAATACCGACCGAAGAAAAATCTGCGGAATTTAAAAAAATAAATAATTTTATGGAAAAAAGTAATAATATCAAGAAATCGATAGAAGATAAATATTCGCAAATAGCGAAAAGTAAAAACAGTTGCGGTTGCTGTTGTACACAAACGAGTAAGGATGTTTCTTTCAACGACCAAAATTATTCAATAGAGGAAGGGTATATAAAAGAAGCGGATATGAACCTTGGTTGCGGGATACCGACGCAATATGCAGATATTAAAGAAGGAGATACAGTTCTTGACCTTGGTGCTGGGGCTGGTATTGATGCATTTATCGTGAGTAAATTAACCGGTGAATCGGGAAAAGTAATCGGACTTGATTTGACAAAAGAAATGGTTAAAAAAGCAAATTCTAACAAAGTCAGATTTGGTATAAAAAATGTCGATTTTCTCTTAGGAGAAATCGAAAATATTCCACTTGAGTCTGAATCAGTTGATGTTGTAATAAGCAATTGTGTACTGAATCTTGTACCCGACAAAGTAAAAGCATTCTCTGAAATAATGCGGGTTTTAAAACCGGGAGGACATTTTTCGATTTCGGATATAGTAACGACCAGTAAACTCCCCTCTTTTATGAATAGAATTGTTGAATTATACACCGGATGCATAGCCGGTGCGATTGAAAAAGAAAAATATATCGGAATTATAAAAAATATCGGATTTAAAAATATTAAAATAAACAGAGAATATAATATCATTTTACCATCAGGCTACCTCAAAAAGTATCTTAAAAATAACGAAATAGTAAAATTTGAAAAATCAGGAATAAAAATTTTAAGTATTAATATATATTCTGAAAAAATAAATTAAAATTATGGAAAAAATCAAAATATTGTTTGTATGTGTTCACAACAGTGCCAGAAGTCAGATGGCAGAAGCATATTTAAATAAGTTTGCAGAAGATAAATTCATTGCAGAGAGTGCCGGACTTGAACCCGGAGTATTGAACCCATTAGTAATAAAAGCAATGCAGGAAGAAGGGATAGACATATCCGGGAATAAAACAAAAAGTGTCTTTGACATATTTAAAGAAGGCAGGTTATTTAATTATGTAATAACTGTATGCGACGAAGCATCCGGACAAAGATGTCCGATATTTCCCGGAATTACAAAAAGAATAAACTGGTCTTTTGAAGATCCATCTTCCCTGCAGGGAACAGAAGAGGAAAAAATGGATAAAGTTAGAGAAATCAGGGAAAAAATTAAGGAAAAAATAATAATTTTTATAAATGAAACAAAAACAACGGAGGGTTAAATGCTCACGATAAGAGTACTCGGAACGGGTTGTCCTTCCTGTAATGAGCTTGAAAAAATGTGCATAAACATACTAGCTGAAAATAATATTGATGCTGATTTTCAGAAAATTACAGATATAAATAAAATTACCGAATACGGTGTATTGAGAACTCCTGCACTTATTATAAACGGTAAAATTTACACAAGCGGAAAGATTCCGACAAAATCTGCACTTCGTCATTGGATTTATGATAACATTAATAAGCAATAAAAAATATATCCACTCAAATTACTTTTTAAAAATATTCTGTATCAAATGAAATAATAAAAAATGAAAGAAGACAGAATTAAAAAAGTTGTTATAAAATCAACGGTGATAATCAGCAGTAATTTTTTTATATATAAATTTTATTATGATTATGAAAGAATATTCTGATAAAAAAATTTACATAAAAAAGTTAAAATTTTTTGACAGATATTTAACGCTATGGATATTTCTGGCTATG
Organism: Ignavibacteria bacterium; assembly: GCA_016873795.1. Classification (GTDB taxonomy): domain Bacteria; phylum Bacteroidota; class Ignavibacteria; order Tepidaquicellales; family Tepidaquicellaceae; genus VGWA01. The sequence goes on along the minus strand of VGWA01000048.1, from coordinate 12,551 downwards.
GCGGCGGGAGTTTTATCGGGATACTTCTATCCTGAAATCGTAAATTTCTGGAATCAATTTCAAAGCGGAACAACAAATATTCCCATTGCTATCGGTCTGATATTAATGATGTATCCACCGCTTGCAAAGGTGAAATATGAAGAACTCGGAAAAGTATTCAGAAATATTAAAATTCTGAGTGTATCTTTGATTCAGAACTGGGTTATCGGTCCAGTTCTGATGTTTATACTGGCAATTCTTTTTCTCAACGATTATCCTCATTATATGGCAGGGGTAATTATGATAGGGCTAGCAAGATGCATTGCAATGGTAATAGTATGGAACGAACTTGCAAAAGGAGATACCGAATATGCTGCGGGACTTGTTGCATTTAATTCAGTATTTCAGGTTATTTTCTTTTCCATATACGCATATATTTTTATCACGGTTTTACCTCCGCTTATCGGGCTTACAGGATTCAGAGTGGAAATCTCTATGGGACAAATTGCGGAAAGTGTTTTTATATATCTCGGGATTCCTTTTATAGCCGGTATTATAACAAGATTTACTTTTTTAAAATTAAAGAGCAAAGAATGGTATGAAAGAAATTTTATACCAAAAATAAGTCCAATTACTTTAATTGCTTTATTATTTACTATTATCGTAATGTTTTCGCTTAAAGGCGAGTATATTATCAAGATACCTTTAGATGTAATCAGAATCGCAATACCGCTTATATTATATTTTATTATAATGTTTCTTGTCTCATTTTATATCGGGAAGAAAGTCGGAGCGGATTATTCAAAAACGGCAACATTATCTTTTACAGCTGCAAGCAACAATTTCGAGCTTGCCATTGCTGTAGCAGTTGCAGTATTTACAATTAATTCGGGTGAAGCTTTTGCTGCGGTAATAGGTCCGCTTGTCGAAGTTCCCGTATTAATCAGTTTGGTAAACGTTTCCTTATGGTTTAAGAAAAAATTTTTCGATAATATTCATACATAATCGTAAAAATTCTTATTAGTTTTTCTTTTTTTTATTATATATTATGATGAAGAATATTTTGCGATTAAAAAATATGGTAATGATGTTTAAGTCTATTGTTAAGGTTAGAACAAATACCTATATAATACTTATCAGTAATTATACATTTTAATATATAAGTGAAATAAGACATAAACAAAAAACCCGTCAATTGACGGGTTTTGGCGGAACCGACGAGACTCGAACTCGCGACCTCCTGAGTGACAGTCAGGCGTTCTAACCAAACTGAACTACGGCTCCATATATTATAAAAAGAACTTCAAAATTTAAAAACTGAATTATTAAAAACCTTTTGAATGTTCTTTTACTTCAAAATTAATCAAATTATTATACAGTATCAATATAATTATAATTGTTGATAATGTGAGTTCTGAATTTTAAAACTCTCTTAAAGCGCATTTTTTCTTAAGCTGCGATAGATGCCATGTGATGTTAATTTCTTTCGGACAAACTTCGACGCAATTAAAAATAGTATGGCACCTCCATAAACCATCCTGTGTATCAATAATATCAAGGCGTTCATTATCCGCACCGTCCCTGCTGTCATAAATAAATCTGTATGCTTTTAATAATGCGGCAGGTCCGATATAATTTTCATTTGTCCACAGCGAAGGACAGGAAGCAGTACAGGCGCCGCATAATATACAATTTACGGCTTCATCGATAAGCGCTCTTTCCTCCTGACTTTGCAATCTTTCTTTCGGAGGGGGCAGGTCTTTTGAAATCAAATAAGGTTTTACAATATCATACTTTTGAAAGAATCCGGTCATATCAACAATCAGGTCTTTAATAATCGGCAAACCCGGCAACGGGTCAATTTTAATATATTTCTTTTTGAAATCCTGTACAAGAATCTGACAGGCAAGTTGATTTTTTCCGTTAATCATCATCGCATCCGAGCCGCATATTCCGTGTGAGCAGGAGCGTCTGTATGCAAGACTTCCGTCATGCTGCCATTTAACTTTATCCAGGCAGTCAAGTATTCTGTCCGTTGGTTCGGCTTCGATTGTATAATCTTTCCGAACGGGTTTTATATCCTTTTCCGGATCGTACCTTAATATTGATAATGTTACTTTCATTAGTATTTCCTCTCCTGTGGTTGATAGTTAGTAATTATTACAGGTCTATATTTTAATTCTGTTCCTTTATCCGTTTTAAATGCAAAAGTATGTTTAAGCCAATTCTCATCATCACGTTTCGGGTGGTCTATTCTCCAGTGAGCACCTCGGCATTCTGTTCTTGCCAGTGCTCCGAGAATTATTACTTCAGAAAACTCGAGAAGATTACCGAGTTCTATAATTTCCATTAATTCCGTGTTAAATACTTTTCCTTTTCCCGAAAGATTTACGTTTTTAAATCTTTCTCTTAACTGATGAACAATTTCGAGTATCTCTTTCAAATCTGTTTCATTTCGAAATACACCGCATTTTTTTGTCATTTCGGATTTTAATATTATTCTGATTGAATCCGCATTTTCAGTTCCGGTTTCTTTATACATTTTTTGGAAATAGGCTTTATCGTTTTTACCGGTATCATCAGGCAGTGGCATAAAGTCAGTTTCTTTCAGATATTTAACAAGAGCTTTTCCGGTTCGTCTTCCGTGAACGACTGCATCCAAGAGGGAGTTTGTACCGAGCCGGTTTGCTCCATGGACAGAAATGCAGGCACATTCACCGGCAGCATAGAAACCTTTGACCAAATTACCTTTTTCGTCTTTACAAACATTACCATAAACGTCAGTAGGAATGCCTCCCATCGAATAATGTGCTGTAGGTAATATAGGGATAGGCTGCGTAACAGGGTCAATTCCGGCATAAGTTTTTGCAAAACCGGTAATTTCCGGTAATCTTTCCTTTAGTTTGGCAGCGCCCAAATGAGTGAGGTCTAAATTCACATAATCCTTTCCGTCTATTCCTCTTCCTTCATTAATTTCCGTTTGTATACTTCTGGTTACCATATCTCTCGGAGCAAGTTCCATTACGGTCGGAGCATAATTTTTCATAAATCTTTCGCCGTCTTTATTTTTTAAATAACCTCCTTCACCTCTTGCTCCTTCGGTTACAAGTATTCCGAGCGGATACAAACCCGTAGGATGGAATTGAACAAATTCCATATCTTCGAGAGGGATACCCGCCCTGTAAGCAATCGCCACACCATCTCCTGAATTTGCATAAGCATTCGATGTAATTTTATATGCTCTGCCATAACCTCCTGTTCCGAACATAACAGCTTTTGAATGAAAAATATGAATTTCTCCATCAAGCAGATTAAAGGCAACTATCCCCCTGCAAATATCATCCTGCAAAATAAGGGACAGGGTAAAATATTCCGAGAAAAATCTTACATTCTGTTTCACACATTGTTCATACAAAGTGTGAAGAATAACATGTCCGGTTCTATCCGCAGAATAACATGCCCTTAAAACAGGTTTCCTTGTAATCTTGCCGTCTTCACCGATTACTTCTTTCGTATGCCCTCCGAATTTTCTCTGTGCAATTCTGCCTTCTTTTGTACGACTGAACGGAACACCCATATGTTCGAGTTCGTATATTACTTCCGGAGCTTCGTTAATCATCATTTCGATAGCATTCTGGTCACCGAGATAATCGCTCCCCTTGACTGTATCGAATATATGCCATTCAATTTTATCGGATTCTTCATTCCCGAGTGCTGCTGCTATTCCGCCCTGTGCCGCACCTGAGTGAGAACGTGTAGGAAATAATTTCGATATAACGGCAACATCGGAATATTTTGAGGTTTCTACTGCAGCTCTTAATCCTGCCAAACCTGCACCGACAATAACTAAATCATATTTATGTATCATATTTAGGATTAATTAAATTTACTTTTTTATTTTCTAATACGTAAAATAAAAAAAATATATTCATATTTTTATGCAATTTTTTTTCTTCACTTTAGGAAAGTAGCAATAAACAATGAAAATGTGCATTCTGATGCACTTAAATCTTAATAATGTAAACATTATTTTAGGTTTTATTTAATTACCGAATGTCCATCAAACCTAAATTAGGATTATTCGATACAACGGTTATCGTAATCAGTTTAATAATCGGGATAGGTATTTTCAGGACTCCTTCAATTGTGGCAAGCGAAACACAAGATGCGACTTTATTTTTCCTTGCCTGGCTGACGGGAGGTATAATATGCCTTATAGGGGGTTTAATTTTTGCCGAAATCGGTTCAAGGAAACCTATTGCCGGCGGTTTTTACAAACTTGTCTCGGAAGCGTATCACCCGGCATTTGCATTCATGCTGAACTGGCTGGGAATAACTATTACGAGCAGTGCAACATACGCCGCAGTAGCCGTTCTCGGTTCGGAATATATTACGCAATTAATCCCAATCGAGGGTATCAACTCCCCAAGCGGGATAAAATTAACGGCAGTTTCAATAATATTATTCCTGTTTATTATTAATTATACGGGCATAAAATCAGGAGCAGGGACTCTTAATATCTTAACCGCAATTAAAATATTACTAATATTATTTTTCAGTTTACTTGCTTTTTCTTACTCTTCACAACCGGAAGTCGCGTTCGTTCAGGATGAAAGTTGCACAAATCCGTTATATTCATTTACCTCAGCGTTAATTGCGGTTTTCTTCACAGTAGGGGGATATCAGCTCACAATAAATTTAGCAGCTGATGTAAAAAATCCAAGAAGAAATTTACCGCTTGGCATTATAACCGGAGTAATAATTACAATTATTCTTTATATATTAATTAACACCGGTTACTACAGTGTGATGGGAATAATCGGAATAGCTAACTCACCATTAATAGCTGCCGATACGGCAAACATTATTTTCGGACAAACAGGAAAAGCGGTGATATCAGTTTTGATTTTTATTTCAGCCGTTGGTTTTATAAATGTTTCTTTAATGCATGTACCGCGAACATATCATGCAATGGCAGAAGATAAGGTTCTCCCGGAAATATTTATGCGTGTAAACAAGAAAACTCAGACTCAGGAATTTACACTTTTAATAATGTGTATTTTAATAACAGTTTTCATAATTTTTCTCGGAGAATTTGAAAAAATAATTAATTTAATAATTTTTCTCGATTCTCTTGCGATTGCAGTCGTGGCATCCACAATATTTATATTCCGTAAGAGAAAGGATGAGAACATGGAATACACAGGATTTAAAATTCCATTCTTTCCGGTCCTGCCGGTTATTTTTATTTTTTTTCTTCTAATAGTTTCCATAAACGCTTTTTACAGGGACATTACAGCAGGTCTTATCAGCATTGTTGTTTTCATTACCGGATTTCCAATTTACAAAACACTCAGAAGAATAATAAAATAATAAATCATTTTGACTTTAATACTTTCAAAAAGTTAACGATATTTATTTTAAATATTCCTCAATATTCAAAGTAAAAATGCCATTAGTGAAAAACAGGAAAAAACTCGAGAAATTATCATTAGACAGATTTTTAGCGCCTATTCAGAGATTTCTTAAACTGCAAGCTGCCGGGGGCATCATTTTATTTGCTGTTACAATTATTGCAATATTATGGGCAAATTCTGCTTTGTCCGATATATACTTCAAAATCTGGAGCAGTACATTTGCTTTAAAACTAAATGATTTCTTTTTCGAAAAGTCGTTTTTGCATTGGGTAAACGACGGATTAATGGCAATATTTTTTCTGGTTGTCGGATTAGAGATTAAACGTGAATTACTCATAGGCGAATTATCATCCGTCAAACAGGCATTACTACCGGTAATAGCTGCAATAGGAGGAATGATTGTTCCAGCCGTTATTTATTTTATTTTTAATCTTGGTACTCCGACAGAAAGGGGCTGGGGAATCCCGGTAGCAACGGACATAGCTTTTTCTCTCGGTGTTTTATCATTACTCGGAAAAAGAGTTCCATTTTCGTTAAAAGTATTTTTAACCGCATTTGCCATAATAGATGATATCGGAGCCGTACTTGTCATAGCAATATTTTATACAACCGATTTAAATTTAGTATATCTCGGGTTCGGTTTTATCTTAATATTCACACTGATTTTATTCAATCTGTTAAGGATTAATAGACCGTTTATTTATATCCTGGTAGGTTTAGCCGTATGGTTTGCATTTCTCAAGTCGGGAGTACATTCGACGGTAGCGGGTGTTCTCATAGCTTTTACGATTCCCACAAGGGAAAAAATAAAACGCAAAGAGTATATAAATATCTGCAAAGATACAATAAACGAAATGGAAAAAATTCCCGATGACAATAACGGTACAAGAGCAATCAGTACGATGAATTCCTGCGTAAACGACATTAAAACCTCATCAGACAAAGTCATATCACCTGCATATATGCTGGAATACCGCCTCCAGCCGTACGTAGTTTTTTTAATATTACCTCTTTTTGCGATTGCGAACATGGGACTGGTACTGGATTCAAACTTATTCAGTAATTTCGATTTTCATCTATTCCTGGGAATTTCATTAGGGTTATTTATCGGGAAACAGGTCGGAATATTTTCAGCAGTTTATATTTCACACAAATTAAAAATAACCCAATTACCGACAGGAAGCAACTACAAACAGATTTACGGTGTTGCCTGTTTAGGCGGTGTCGGATTTACGATGTCTTTATTCATTGCTTCACTTGCTTTTCCTGAAGCGATTTTCCTTGATACTTCGAAAGCAGCGATATTGACCGGTTCGATAGTTTCAGGAATTACCGGATGTATTATACTATATCTGAACTCAAGGAAAAACACACAAACGAAATAGACAAGCAAATTACTGAAAAATAAATAAACAGAATAAATGAAAGAGAAACCAACAATACAAAGAATTTTTAAGCCGATAACCAAATTCACAAAAATTGAAGCTTCCGGAGGAATTGTACTTTTTGCAGTAACAATCATCGCTTTAATCTGGGCTAATTCTTTTCTTTCGGAATATTACACAAAAATATGGGACAGCACTTTCTCGATCACGTTCAATAATTTTGAATTTAAAAAAACTCTGCTCCATTTTATCAATGACGGCTTAATGGTAATTTTCTTTTTTGTAGTCGGGCTGGAAATAAAGAGAGAACTGTTAATCGGTGAATTATCCAAAATAAAGCAGGCAATGGTTCCGGTAATTGCAGCACTCGGTGGTATGGTTATTCCTGCAGCAATTTTTATGATATTCAATCACGGTACTCCGACAGAAAGAGGATGGGGAATACCGGTTGCCACAGATATTGCTTTTTCGCTCGGAGTATTATCTTTGTTGGGGAAAAAAATCCCGATATCATTTAAAATTTTTCTTACTGCTTTTGCAATTATCGACGATATCGGAGCCGTGCTTGTTATTGCAATATTTTACACTGCAAATCTGAATCTGTTATATCTCGGAATCGGATTGATTCTTTTACTGATACTGCTGATTTTAAACCTGCTGAAAGTAAATAAAGCATACATATACATATTAATCGGACTTGTTATCTGGTTTGTATTTCTTAAATCAGGCGTACATACGACAATAGCGGGTGTTTTAACTGCGTTTGTAATTCCGACAAAAGCAAGAATAAAATTAAGTGATTTCAAATCGAGATGTCAAAACACGATGAATGAAATAGACAGCATTGAGAACGAACACGGGGATTCTACTTCGATTAACACTTTAAATTCCTGCATAAATGAGATCAAGACAAATTCGAGCAATGTTTTATCCCCTGCTCATATGCTTGAGTATAAACTACATCCTTATGTTGCATTTTTAATACTTCCGTTATTCGCACTATCAAACACAGGACTTGTGATAAACTCCGAATTAATAAGTAATTTTGATTACAGATTATTCTGGGGGATTTTCCTCGGACTTGTCATAGGAAAATCATTCGGAATTACTTTCTTCATATTTTTATCAAACAAATTAAAAATTACAAAACTGCCGGAAGGATTAAAAATGAGTCATCTGCTCGGGCTTGCATTTCTCGGCGGTATAGGTTTTACGATGTCCTTATTCATATCCTCTCTGGCTTTTTCAGAACCAATTTTTCTCGATACATCAAAAGCATCGATACTTGCAGCATCATTAGTTTCGGGAATTTCCGGTTATACGATATTATATTTCCTGACACGAAAAACCAAACGAACAATTTAATCAACAAAATATATATTAAGAAAGGTTTATAAATATGATCAGCAGAACATATCTTAAGAAGATTCATACAGTCAACGAATATCCCTGCATTTCAGTTATAATGCCGGCACATAGAAATTTTCCGGACAATCAGCAGGATCCCATCAGATTGAAGAATCTCATAACAACGGCAAAGAACAGACTTCTTTCCGAGTTTAACAAAAAAGATATAGAAGATATACTGAAAGAACTCGACGAGCTTGAGGATAAAATCGATTTTAAATATACATTAGACGGACTTGCATTGTTCGTCAGCAGAAAAAAGAAATTCATTCTTAATCTTCCATTCAAACTTAAAGAGAAGGTTATTATTGACAGAGATTTTCACACAAGAGACCTTGTATTTGCCATGAACAGAACCCAACCATACTGGTTTTTATTAATAGGTGAAAAAATTTCGAAATTATATTATTGTATACTTGACAATTTTGAAGAAATTAATGAAGAAGGTTTCCCGTTCGAAAATAAAATTTTAAAAAAAGATTCCGGCAAGGAACATTTCGATGACAGAAAGACAATGAACGTTGAGCGTATAAAAAATTATTTCAGACAAACAATAAAACTTTTAAATAAAATTAACAGCGGCGGATATCCACTTTTTATTGCGGGAATTAATCGTAATCTTTCTATATTTAAGGATGTTGCAAAAAACCAAATAAATATTCTGGATGAATTCAGCGGAAATTATGAAAAATTATCATCAAAAGAATTAGGAGATAAATTCTGGCCATTTATCAAAAAGAATTTTGATAAAATCAGGAAACAAATATTTATTGATTTCGAAAACGCTAAAAGTACAAGAAAGTATGTATCGGGAATTGACGAGGTCTGGAAAGTTACGAATGAAGGCAGAGGAGAAACATTGATAGTTGAAGAAGATTTTTCATATCCGGCAAAACTCGGAAAACACGGATATCAACTTGTACCGACAAAAATCGACATAGGCGAAGAGATATTTGACGATGCAGTTGATGAAATAATCGAAAATATAATAATGAAAGGCGGTAAAGTAAGATTCGTCAAGACGGGGGCATTGAAAGATTACGGAAGAATAGCTTTGATGCTGAGGTTCTAATAAATTAAGTAAACACATATAAAAAAAAACGGTCAGCGTTTAACTGACAGTTTTTTAGTCATGTAATTTTTATTCTTATTTAATCAGAATCATTCTTTTCACATCGCTGAATCCGTTTACTTCGATTTTATAGAAATACACACCGCTTGCGAGTTCGTTTGCGTTGAATTCAACTATGTAATTTCCTGGTGTTTTCACTTCGTTTACAAGCGTTCTGACTTCCCTTCCGAGTACGTCGTAAATCTTAATTGTAACAAAGCCCTGTTTCGGCAGTGCGAAATTAATCTTTGTTACGGGATTGAACGGATTCGGATAGTTTTGCGATATACTGTATTCTTTCGGCAATCCCGATTTTACAACATCTCCTCCATATCCTTTTTCTCTTTGGACGTAATACGTCGGTATCGATACGAAATCCGAATAAACAGACGAATCGTTGAATATATCAACTGCTCTTATTTTATATCTCAATCTGTTGTTTAATGTACCAGGTCCTTCCTCACACAGTGCATAAACATAGTAATCTATAAAGTAAGGCGATTCGTTCGCAGGTATATTTACTGCAGCAATCTCTGAGTATTCATCCGGAACACTATTTATATCTGTCCAGGCACGATATATCCGGTATGTCTTATATTCATTTTCTCCTATATAATGAACCATATCCGGTTCCATATTATGATTCCACATTATTACCGGATACATTCTCTGGTCTATACAATCAGTAATATCAATTTTAATTCCCATAGGTCTGGAGGGAGGGGTTTCTGCAAGTATTTCTGCAAGTGGTTTATTTCCGCCATATTCTTCCGCTTTTTCTATTACGAGTGTAGCAGTATTGCTATTTAGTTCACGATACCATATAAATATTCCTGTGGTATCATTATCCCAGTTCATAGTATTCGGACTCGAATAAGGAGAAAAAATTACATTATATTCTAAATTCCAAGCATCGTATCTATCTCCCCTGTTTTCCATATTTGTATATATATCTTCACAGTTCGTATGAGTTCTGTCTATTCCAATATCACAATAATCAAGGGTATTTTCGCCTACACCCCACCATTTTACCAGACTTTTATTCGGATTGTAACCGCGATAGCTAAAACTTAAACCGTCTCCATACGGATTTTGATTAGCTAATGGAGAAGCGTCATTAATATAAAGTGGATTCTTTTTCTTTAAAAAAGGCCAATCCGAATTGGGGGTTTGATAACAGTCGGGTATATCTCTTGCATAAGTATATCCCGAGTGCTCCCATTCCCAGAATCCATCGGCACACTCCATATCTTGAGGAGAGTGATTACCCCAGCCAGGTCTATATATTCCATTTTTTATATGATAAATATAAATTCCTTTCCCGTATTCCGAATTATTGCTGTAGGGATTAACAACAGAAGTATCTCCTGCCATTGGTCTATCCCATATTGAAACCTTTCTTCGATTAGCAATCAAAAAAAATTCATCTCTATTCTGTGTATTTTGAATAGGGAGTTTTAATAATTCTCCGAGAGAATCGTTATTTCTTGATGAATAATCTCCTAAATAATTAACCTCACCAATTTGTGCATCTTTTGGAAACATATATTCGTTTACAATCATATCGTAAGGACTGTAAAAGAAATCGAAACCGATTCCATAATTGCAGCGACTATATGTAATGTGAGCGCTTATATATACAGTATTATGAAGGTATTCATGCCCCATTGTTTGTATGTATTGTTCTTTTACCGAACGGAAAGAAACAGTTATACCTGAGCCGTTTTCACTATAATTATAATCAACTATAATATTATTGACTGAATCAACAACATCTGTTCCAAGATAACTCCATCCAAGACGAGCATATCCGTCGTAGTTAGCCATTATGGTTCGAATCGTATCATTATATGAAAATTGACCCCGGGATTTCATAACTTTGTAAATCATATCGACATAGCCGTCACCATCTCCTATGTTACAAAAATAAAAATTACTTCCAACCTTTTTCCATCTGTCGTAAGGTCTCCAATCTGTCAATCCTTGTTGCCTGACACTATTCCATATATCCTGATGTACCATTCTTTCGGCAACCGTATGATTTTGTCCTGAGGCAAGCCAGTATTCGAGCGGTGTCTTTGGTAATACTACAGAAAATGCACCGTTTGGACTAATTGTATGAAATTTTCCTCTGCTGATTTCCATCCAGTGAGAACTTATTGCTTGAGTTTGAGGATTATAAAAATTCCACCAATTTCCATTGTCATTTTTATAGGTAGCAATCATAGAATTAAGATATATCGGTGCACTGTTAATGGGCCAAGTATTTCTTGGGTCAGTTCCTTCATCCTTAAACTGAACAAATACAACCAGAATCGGGAAATATGCATCAGCGGGCGATGGTAATCCTCCGCTCAAATCCGTTCTGTTTGGTTTGTAAACTCCCTGAAAGGGTGTTCCTACCTCGCTATTTGCATACGGATTTGTTAATAACTGGCAATCAAAACCGTTTAAAATGCTTTGTGCATTAATATCCACTAAGAATGTGGATAAAATAATCACTATTAAAATAAAAAGTGTTTTCATAACTTTAATCTCCTTTTATTTTGATTTTTTTTAAAAAAAGGGCGGACTATTCTGTATGAAAGAATAATCTTAATAATCGTATGGCTGCGATTTATTTAAGAGCTGTTCCGCCCTTTAAGATTTTTGAATTAAGAACTAAAATATTATTATTTTTAAGGTCCTCTAATCATTTTCTTCTGCTTTATATATTTTACTTAATTAACAAAAAAGTTTTTGTATAGGATTTGTTAAAAGAGCTTAATCTATAAAAATATATTCCTGAACTTAACTTATCTGCAAAATATTGAATTTTATATTTTCCTTTATTTAATTGTTCGTTTAAAATTTCTTCTTGTTTTCTTCCAATTACATCGAATATTTCAAGTCTATAATTTTCTGCTTCTGTTATATCGAATTCAATTGTTGTTTGACTATTAAACGGATTAGGATAATTTTGGTATAAATGAAAGGATTCAGGTACTTTATTTTCATTTGATGTTATATTTACTAAACTTTGACCACCGGTTGTCGTATGCATTATTTTTCCTGCTCCGCCTACTCCCCAACCAATTGAATCATTATAAAACCAAATCGAACCCCAGAACCTCTGGTCGGTGCCGGTTGCCTGCCTTGTCCAGTTATATCCTCCGTCTATTGTTTTATATAAGTATCCATAACTTCCTCCAGCCCAACCGGTATTAATACTTGAAAAATATGAGCAATACATAACCGATGGAGGATATGCAG
>VGWA01000047.1 GCA_016873795.1 Ignavibacteria bacterium | reverse complement strand
TATGATTTTCAATTTTATGCTTCATATGCAAGAAAACATATCATTACAGATCCAAATAACGCATACCCTGTTTCTCTTTCCACTAATGGTGACGGTTTTTATTCTTCGGTAAATTTTTCAAAATGGGGTTTCGGAGCTACTTTTGAATATAAAAATTACAGATTTGATGTTACTAACCCGGATTACAGAAATGCTGATCGACCAACCAAGATACTTCCTTTTCAAAATCCGCCAACTGCGATTAAACAGTCTGCCTCTACCCTTGTATCAAGACATCCGCATTCAGTTGATTTTAATGATGAAGTCGGTTTTGAAATTGATTTAGTTTATGTAGTAAACGAGAACCTTAATCTTAATCTCAATGGAGCAATTGCTTCAAAACACTATCAATATAAAGATATTGATCCGACTTCGAAACTTTTGTGGGGAAGAATTAACAGAAATGATTCTTGGCTTCCATCATTGAAAGACGAATTTTCACCTTACTGGGAATTATCCTTTGAAAACGAGTTCTATGTTTCTGAAAACTTCTATTATAAAATAGGTGCGTCAAGACAAAGTTCTGTACTTTATAATGACTATAATCCAAGTGCATCAGAGAAAATGTTTAACACGACAATACCGACGGAATTTAAATATTCGTTTTCTAAACTATTTAGTCTTAAGTTTGTATTTGAACAGCAATGGACGCATAACTCTATTCGAATAAACCAAAAAGACTATACAACCCAGTTCCTATCACTTAGTTTTATCAGATCACCATTAATTACGATTACATTAAACTCGGAATTTTCTTCTGATGACGAAAATCCATCAGGTAAAAAACGCTGGTTTTCGGGAGAATTGGCATTCAGAATTAATCAATCCAACACACTTATGATATCCTATGGTTCCGAAAGAGGTGGATTCAGATGTACAAACGGAATATGTCGGTTTATTAATCCTTATGAAGGTTTTCGTTTTTCTGTACTGTCAAAATTTTAATACGGGCTTTTTAAATAACAGATAATTACTTAGTTTATGAGATTACTTAACAAAAACACATCACTTATTATACGCCGCAATGTTCCGCGGCTTGTTAAAGGTTATATATCAAAGTTTGCCGCTGCCTGTTTATTAATTTTTTTTAGCTGCCTGTTTATTACTTCGTGCGAAAGTAATGATAATATTATAACAACGGTTAACCCATATGTAAAACCAAACAGTAAAGTTCTTGTAGAATTATTTACAAACACAAGTTGCCTGCCATGTGTTGCAGCCAATACATATCTTGACGACATTAATAAACTGTCGGGTGTTACAAACAACGACACTAACGTAATAATAATCCGTATACATACAAGTTTGTTTCCAGGTGACCCGTTCTATCTTTTCAACACAAAAGACAACGGAGCAAGAATTCAGTATTACAATGTTATAACAAACCCAAGAGGTTATCTTAATGGTGTAACCATGGGGAATTATAGCTCAGGTACCTGGACGAGCCTTATTAACACACAACTTGCCGTAATTAAACCGATTTCATTTCTAATAACCCCTGTATTTGATACAGTTTCATACACAGGGACCGTTAACTTGCAGGTCGCACAAACAGGGGCTGTAAATGAAACAGATTTAAGACTATATCTTGCAATTGTTGAAGATAGTATTAGTTATAACGCTCCTAACGGAGAAACATTATTTGAAAATGTTTTGAGATATTTCCTGACATCTGAAAACGGAGATCCGATTATCCTTACTCAGGGACAAACAAATAATTTTGTTTATAATTTTACAATATCACAAGAAATTAATTTCAGACATACACACGTCGTGGCGTTTATACAAAGCTGTTCTATGAAAACTATTTTTGGAGTTGATAGAATAAGACTGGTTTTATAGAGGGTTAATGATAATCTTGATTGTTTATACGAATTATTTACATACCGCGATACCAAGAGAAATACAAAAATAACACTTTATAATTTTTACTCCCTGCTTTTTTAATAATAGAATTGCTTAGAATACCATATAAAACAGCTAAAAATTTCTGTTCACTTTTCCCGAAAAAAATCGTTCCTCTCTACTTTCTGTCATATTTTTTTATTAAAGTTTCCTTTTGTACCGTTATGTATCCCGAATATAATAGTTTGGATACGTTTCCTACCGAATCGGTTAACCTTGATAAAAAGGATAATCAGAAAAGAAATAAAACAGATACAACAAATTTGAACGATGACTTTATACAGGAAGTATTACTGGAAATGATTACAGACGACGCAGAAGATTCTAAATTACTGGACTTTCTCGATAATTTAAGACTTAACCCGTATGATCTTAATACAGTTACAGAAGAAAAACTTGAACAAATCCCTTTTTTAACAGGAATAGCGGCTAAAAATATAATTATATACAGGGAAAAAAACGGTACTTTTATTTCTAAAAAAGAACTTCTTGAAATTGATGGTGTAACACCAATGATATATAATAAAATTAAGTATTTTGTATACGTTAAAAATTCGCGTGAGGACTTTGTAATAAACGAAAAGGGGGAAATAATACCGGTTAGCAAGTTAGAACAAAAAAATATTACTTACTCAAAAAATTATCAGGTACAATTTAAATCACGAATACAACAAGAATTACAGACCAAAGAAGGATATCAGAAAGGAATATATCCCGGTAACAAATTGAAGCTGTATAATCAGCTGAATTTGAAATATATCTGGAATAATTATAGATTTGAAGGAAACTTTACAATGGAAAAAGATCCGGGGGAAACAGATATTGCAGATTTCAATTCAGGTTATTTGCAGGTGTCAAATAAACAGATATTAAATAAAGTTATAATTGGTGATTATACACTTGATTTTGGACAGGGAATCGGAATGTGGTCCTCACTTGCTTTTTCCAAAAGCGCTGATGCCGTTGTCGGAGTGAAAAAAAGAAACAGGGGATTAAACGGGTACAGGTCTGCTAACGAGGTACAGTTTTTTAGAGGGATCGCAGCCGATGTTAATTATTCTGACTTCAACATTTTTCTCTTTTATTCCGATAATTATCTTGACGCGACAATTGATTCTACGCTGAACGAGGTTTCCAGCATTTACTTTGACGGATATCACCGTACACAAGCAGAGCAAAAGAGGGACAATTCTTTTAAAGAAAAACTTGCAGGAGGAAGAGTTTATTTTCACAGTGATGCATTTAAATTCGGAGTGACATACTGGTATGCAAATTATTCAAAAACGATAAAAGCAGATACAGTTAAACAACTTTATAATTTCAGCGGCAGAAGAGCAAATATGCTTAGCTTTGATTATGATATAATTTTCAAAAACATTAATTTTTATGGCGAAATAGGCCGATCACAAAATGGAGTACTCGCAGGTATAGGAGCTCTGCAGTTTAGTTTTTATAAGATAGCAGATGTTGTTGTTCTTTATAGAAATTACCCTGAGGATTTTTCTCCTGTGCATAGTTTTGGATTTGGAGATAAAAACGGAAATACCATTAATGAGAAAGGACTTTATACGGGTATAAGCTTTAACCCGCTGAAAAACATTGAAATAAATAGTTACTTTGACCAGTATAAATTTCCTTATAGAACTTATTATAACCCAATTCCGATTGGAGGAAATGATTTTATGGGTAATTTTGAATGGAAAATTTCCAACGACTTATTTTTCAATCTTAGATATAGAAATAGGAACGAAGAGGAAACCAGAACTGTTCAGGATATTTACAATAGGGATGTAAAATTAATTGATAACAGGAATCAAATGAATATCAGAGTGGAATTCCTTTATGAACTTTCAAATATATTTAAAATCAGAAGTAGATACGAATATGTTATGATTAGATATAAGAGATACGGGGAAAATAATAAAGGTTTACTTTTCTTTACCGATGTTGAGTTTATACCTGTTAATGAACTTACCGTCAGTACAAGATTCGTTTATTTTCAGACAGATAATTATGATAGCAGAATATATGAATATGAAAAAGATATACCAGGAATTCTGTCGAATCTTGCTCTCTACGGTAAGGGAAAGAGGATTTATGTACTGTTTAAATATAAAATTTATGATTTTATACAACTTTATGGAAAATATGCAGAGACTTTTTTTGACGGAGTTGAGTCGATAGGTTCGGGATATGATACTATAGATGGTGATATAAATAACAAAATTAATTTAGGAATAATTGTAAACTTTTAATAAGTAATATCTAATCTGTCAGGTTGTGCAATATGCAGTTTATAAAGTATAAAAGATTAAGCCTTTATTTTTTATTATCTGAAGTTTTTTATCTTTCTTCTGTTTCCGCAGGTTTTTCTGTTCTTAACACGAACACATTAAACCTGTATGTTAATGATGGAATTGATTTTCAGTCTTTCTCTTATTTTAGCATATCAGTGGATTCTGTGATAATAAGAAGAAAGGTTATTAAAGACACTAATACTATGAAGGGGTATAAAATAGAGGTTGACTTCCCCGAAATATTACTTCCCCCAGAGCTTGAAAAAATCTCAAATTTTAACTTTAAAATAAACGATCCTAACAGAACGGAAATTAAAAAGATAAAGAAATACAACGAGATAATAAGAAAATTTATTAATAGAGAACTATCTTTTTTTGAAAATAATACGAGAGAGGTTGACAGTGCATCAGAACAGCTGCGGAATTTTAAATTTGAGATGAATTACCAAATATGCTGTAATAAAAATTATGTATTGAGTATTCTTTTTTCCGGCTTATATTTTATAGAAGGGGCATACCCCTATTCTAAGAAGTTTTCGCTTAATTTTGACCTGTCTACAGGAAATGAATTAACATTGAGCGATTTATTTAGAAAAAACTCTGATTACCTCAAAAAGATATCAACTTATTGCTTTAACGTCTTACATAATCAGAGTGCTGTGAAAAACCTCGGATTGGATAAACAATGGTTAATAAAAGGTACTGAGCCTTATGAAGATAATTTTAGGTGTTTCAATATTGTTGCCGATAGTTTACTATTTACTTTTAACATTTGTCACGTTGGTCTTTACTATACGGAACCCCGGGAAGTTAGTATACCATTTTCTTTATTAAAAGAGTATATTAAGTCAAAATATTTACATATTTTTAATTATTAATTTTTAATTGCAATGACAGTAATGAAAAAGAGACAAAAAGCAAAGAAAATCTTTATACTGGATACAAACGTAATATTGCATGATGCAACCTGTATACATCATTTTCAGGAACATGATATAATAATACCAATTAGCGTAATTGAAGAAATTGACAATTTCAAACGAGGCAGCCAGATGATAAATCTTAATGCCCGTGAGTTTGCTAGAACACTTGATAAAATTACCGGTTCTGCCGTTTTTGAAGAAGGGGTCCCGCTTGGAAAAGGAAAGGGAAAGGTTACTATAGCAATTACAAAAGGAATAAATAAAGAAATAAGAGAAATATTTCGTGAAGATACACCCGACCACAGGATTTTATCAACCGCTCTTGATGCCAAGAAGAAGTATAATTCAGAGAGACCGGTGATTCTTGTAACAAAAGACGTAAATCTGAGGATGAAAGCTAAGTCACTTGGAATAATTGCTGAAGACTATGAAACAGATAGAATTGGTAGCATAGATGAACTATATAGCGGTAAAGAATTTTCTGAAGATTTAAATGATGAATTATTGTTAAAATTTTTTGAACCACCGTATGAAATCAGTTTCAAAGAAGTTATCGAGAATTCTGGTCTTGAAATTATTCCGAATAAATTTTTTATTCTTAGAAATTCCAACAGATCAGTACTTGCGTTTGCCAACATATTAACCGAAACACTTCATAAAATTGACAAGAAAAATGTTTATGGAATAATACCGCGAAATGCAGAACAAACATTTGCGGTTAATGCCTTGACTAATCCTAATATTCCGCTTGTATCTATGACCGGTAAAGCAGGAACAGGAAAAACTTTATTGGCACTTGCTTCAGCACTTGCTGTTAAAAGTCAATACAGACAAATTTACGTTGCCCGACCAATCATTCCTCTAAGTAATAAAGACATTGGATATCTCCCAGGGGATGTTGAAAGCAAACTTGCTCCTTATATGCAACCACTCTGGGATAACCTCAGGGTTATTCAGGACCAGTTCCCCGAATCTGATAAACAAAATCAAGCAATCAACCAGATGGTAAAAGATGAGAAACTTGTTATAGAACCACTGAGCTACATAAGAGGCAGGAGTTTACAAAGAATTTACTTCATTGTTGATGAAGCCCAGAATCTTACACCACACGAAATAAAAACCATAATTACTCGCGTAGGCGAAGGCACTAAAATAGTTTTTACCGGTGATATTTATCAAATTGACCATCCTTATCTCGACTCTTTATCAAACGGACTATCTTACCTAATTGAACATTTTAAAGGACAAAGACTATATGCACACGTGAATCTGGAAAAAGGTGAACGCTCTGTTCTTGCAGAACTGGCAAGTAATTTATTATGATGGTTCATCCGTAAAACTTACCCTCCTTGTTACCCCGCAGGAGTGATATAAATGCAGTATTAGTCAAAAAAAATATTTAGCCCCGGAAGGACAACCTCTTTGCAGGAATAGCAGCTAAAATAATAATCAAACCCTGTTGTGGTGTCATTCCTGACTTTAGTTTTGTAAAGAGTTTGCCCCCTTCATAACAACTCATTGGTGACATCTTGATAGAGCCTATTTTTAGAATTTAAATTATTCATTAATAAACGTAAATTATTAAAAAATGGAAATAATATATTTCATAATAGGATTCATTGTTGGGTCTCTTATATTTTTTATATTTACGAAATTAATCTATCAGCCAAAAGAAGGTCATACACATGCAGACTTTAGTAAACTTAATGAAACAATAAACACTCTCAATGCAGAAAAAAGCAGCCTCCAAACAACGGTACAGATTATTAAAGAAAGTTCCGAAAAAGCCGAACAAACAATTTCTCAGAAGGATAAAGAACTCAAGGAATTAACATCTGAAAACTTAAAGCTCCTTGCAGATTATACACACCTGCAGGAAAAACTTACTGAACAAAAATCTGAAATTAAAAAACTGCAGGAAAAATTCTCGATTGAGTTTGAAAACCTTGCAAACAAAATTCTTGATGAAAAAAGCAGCAAATTTACAAACATTAACAGAGATAATATCAGTCAAATCTTAGCCCCCCTGAACGAAAAAATAAAATCATTCGAAGAAAAAATTTTATTACTATATCACACCGAATCCACTGAACGTGCAAGCTTAAAAACTGAAATAAAACAACTCTATGAACTAAACCAACAAATTACAAAAGAAGCAAACAACCTGACAAAAGCACTAAAAGGGGAATCGGTAGTCAGAGGCAATTGGGGGGAAATGGTACTTGAAAGTATCCTTGAAAAATCCGGTCTTGCAAAAGACAGAGAATACCTTGTTCAGGCATCACACTCTGACTCCGAAGGTAAACGCTTTCGTCCCGATATTATCATTAAACTCCCCGAAAATAAAAATATAATTATTGACTCTAAAGTATCACTTAACGCCTACGAACAATACTGCTCCGCAGAAAACGAGAAAGAGAAACAAACTCATTTAAATGCACATATAAACTCAATCAGGGCACATATCAAAGAACTTAATATAAAAAGTTATCAGAATTTGTACGGATTACAAAGCCTCGATTTTGTATTAATGTTTATGCCCGTTGAATCCGCACTTTCTCTTGCGGGACAGAATGACCCCACACTCTGGAGCGAGGCTTTTGACAAAAACATTGTCATCGTAAGCCCCTCTACATTACTTGCCACACTTCGTACTATCAGCAACATTTGGAAACAGGAAAAACAAAACCAGAATGCTCAGGATATTGCCAAACAAACCGCCCTCCTTTACGACAAATTTGTTGGTTTTCTAAACGACTTAACTGATATTGGAAAAAAAATAGACTCTGCAAAAGACTCTTATGATTCCGCCTTTAACAAACTAAAATCAGGAAAAGGCAACCTGATAAAACAAGCAGAAAAAATAAAAGAACTCGGAATTAAACCTACTAAGAGCATTCCTCAGGATATTCTTGAAAAAGCAGATGAATAATCTAAACTAAAGTCAGGCACAACAGACAAAGATGGATTTTTTAATTAATTATGCAGTATTTTATTGATTATCTCTATTGAACTTTTTATACAATTTTCACAAATTTCTTCATGCAGATTATTTTCATCAAAATATTTTTTTCCCTCTTCTGTATTAAGGTCACATTTTACTAACTCCATGCAATTTGTCGTGCCATGAATTTTTACAAAGAAATTATTGAACCTTTTTATATATTTGTAAGATTCTTCTTTTATCTTTTTGTTTATCCTGTCAGCCTTGGCTAACGTGACATTAGTCATTGCAAAATTGCGTTTCTTTCCGCAATGTAACCCTATTACCATATAAGCTCCCGCGACGGCACCGCAAGTTTCCTGTAATCTACCCATTCCTGCTCCGAAACCCGCAGATATTGATTCTGCGTTTTTTCTATTCAATCTGTAAGCCCCAGCGAAAGTTTTTAAAACTGACTGAGAACAATTGAAACCTGACCTGAAATAACTTACGGCAATTTTCTTATCTTTTGAAACGCTTTTAAATTTCCTTATTTTCATTACTTAACTAAAGTTCTAAAGGCAGTCCTGAAGGCAGGCAGGGCTAAAGTTAATTTTTTGGAGCTGATTACTATGGTAGTAAATAGTAAACGAAACAGATAAAATTACACACTTTACCCTGCAAGAATCTCTTAATTTTAAATATCTCCGGCAGACCTATTGTTAAGGCCTACCGTGACGGACTCTTCCTTTATTTATTTGAATAATCCTGTTTTAACTTGGAATTAATTAAATAATATTATGTGTTCTTAAAGTTATTTTAGCAATATCATTTTTCGGGTTTCGGTAAATATTCCTGCTGCAATTTTATAGAAATAAACACCTGATGAAAAAGAAGAACCATCAAAGTCTATTATATATTTACCTGATTTTAAATTGTTACTGACTAAAGCATAGACCTCTTTTCCAAGCAGGTCATATACTTTTAAGGAAACAAATTCATCTTTTGGAATGCTGAACTCTATTTTCGTAATTGGATTAAAGGGATTCGGATAGTTTTGTTTTAAAGTGTAATTATCCGGAATTTCCAGAGTATTTTTCTTTATATTTGTTACAGCTTGCATTCTGTCGAAAAATAGTTTTTGGTTTGCTCCGTCGACGCCAACCCATATTGCCCCGTTATCGCCAACAACATTATAGTATTCTATTAACGAAGGGATATATCCACGTGCAGACCAAATAAGGGGATGCTGATTAATTTGTACAGATGAATCAAAAACAGTCGGGGTGTTTATTGAAGCAGAACTATAATACAATCTATCGGTTATATTTGTAGGAGGTCCGCTTTGAAGTGTATCGGAATAATAAATTAAATCTACTCCGTAACCGGCAAGAAAATGTTTAGCGTCAAACCAGTACTCATCTCTTCCCGGTAAAGAACCAATTGTGAAAGGACTACCGAATGTGGTGCCTGAATCAGCACTTACCATACAATTTAAGTCAATGTTGCCCGTTAATCCTGTTGTATAAAAGAGCCACGCTGTATTTCCAAGCAGCACACCCATAAACTGGTCTTTTGGGATGCCAGCAGCAATAGGGGTAGAAAAGGTACCTTTTATTAACAGGGTTCCCGGAGCGGATTCTCTGTATCTAACGCTTCTAATTGCAGAAGTAATTGTATCTGGCTGGATTGTAACTCCATAGTAATTTATTAACAGAATGTCTTCTGTTCCCGACATATAAATTCTCGGGTGCGCTCCCGTCGAACTCAAATATAATGTCCAGGGCCAGGTATAACCGCCGTCTGCCGAGCCCGCAGCACGAATTTGGTTAGAATTGTTAAGGTCGAAGAAAAAGTATAAACTTCCTGTTGAAGAAGCCGCGACATCGAAGTCCCTTATGTTTGTATAACCTGTAAACATATTAATGTTTGGAGATTGAATATTCCAGCAATAAATAGCGCTGTTGTATAGAAAGAAACAGTAAACCGAATCTAATCCGCTTATAACCATCTTTGTTTTTGGTACTACCCCGGCAGGAGATACCATATAACTTATATTCCAGTTAGCTCCATCGTTTATTGAGGATAAAATCACAAGACATTTGTCTGCCGCGATATTTGTATCAGGAACTGCAACATAAAGAATGTTGCTGGAATTTCTGTAAACTCCGGAAGGTATTCCTAACGGTTCGGTATTTGATACCGTATAGTCCGGTCCCCAATCGGATGATCCCGAGTAAGGAATCGGAGGATCGAATTTTTGTACTTTTAATTCCTGAGAAAAAACGAACGAGGAAAAAACTAGTACACATAATAATGTATAAAATAAGTTTTTCATACCTCTTCCTTTCTTTTTTAGATTTTAATTCTTTTTTTAAGTTTAGTATAAAAGATTCTATTAACTAATATAATAAGAATAAATTTTTAATGATATGTCAATTTAGATTTTTCCGTACCAAATGCAAACCTAAAGGAATTGTGATAAGAAAAAAGCCGATAAGTATAATAGCAATTGCGCTCCAGATGAAAGAAGGATATTCAAATAAATACGGGATTTTTACGTCTGCAAATGCCAGTCCCGCAAATAAAAGTCCTATTAACGCTTCTCCGGCAATTAATCCCGAAGACAACAGGATACCTTTATTTGTTGCTGTCTCTTTTTGATTATCATCCATTTTTTTCCTTTTTGCCAGAATATCAAACAATCCCTTAAAAAGCCCGCCTATAAAAATAGCAAACGATGTATCAACAGGCAAATACATTCCTACCGCTATTAGCATAGGACTTTTTACCTGCATCATTATTAGAGCAATTCCCATTAACATGCCGGTTAAAATCAGTATAATTTCTGTTTTACCCTCTATAATACTTTTTGACATTATAGCCATCAGGCTTGCCTGCGGAGCGGGTAATTTTTCACCTCCGAATCCGGCGTTTGTGCTTAATATTTCATTTTGAACTTCGGGAGGGAGTATTGTTATCTCCTCAAGCGAATACTTTTTACCGACAAACTCCGGGTTTTTTCCTTTATATTCAACTATATTTATATTTTCCGATTTCAGTTTATCAATTTTGTTTGATGTTATGTTTTTTATATCTCCTAAGTGTAACAGAGACAATACTAAAAACATGACCAGAGAAGCAGAAATAACTCCGAATATATCACCGAATTGCATTTTCCAAGGCGTGCATCCGAGTATATGGCCGGCTTTTAAATCCTGCATCATTTCTCCCGCAACTGAAACCGACGTACATGTAAATGCTGCTACGCCCAGT
This sequence comes from Ignavibacteria bacterium, assembly GCA_016873795.1. Lineage (GTDB taxonomy): Bacteria > Bacteroidota > Ignavibacteria > Tepidaquicellales > Tepidaquicellaceae > VGWA01. The sequence continues at coordinate 6,984 of VGWA01000047.1, read as the reverse complement.
ACTGCAGCTATTCCTGCATTTCCGCTTAATCCAAGCATTATCATAATAAACGCAGCTATTATCAAAACAGAAACAGTTAAACCGCTTGTTGGGTTGTTACTAACACCGATAATACCGACAAGATATCCCGAAACTGCAGCGAATACGAAGCCCATAAAAAACATTACGACTGTAGCAATTGCAGAAGCAAATATGTTTGAAGAGAAATAATTGAATATAAGAAACATAATTATTAGAATTATTCCAAAAACAGGAAGAACGATTTTAATATTGATATCTTTATCGGTTCTGAGAATTGCAGACGATCCGTAGGGTACTCCATGGGCAGATACCTGCCTCAGGTTTGAAAAAGATTTTGCGATTCCTTCGAATAAACTCTTTCTCATTTTATAAAGAGTATAAAACGCTCCCACTATCATACCGCCTATTGCAATGTATCTTGCATAAGATTTCCAGGCAATTGTGATTTCGTTGTACCAATCTGAAACTCCGGAAGGATTACTATAGTTTGTAAAATATGCAATAACCGGAGCTAACAATCCCCAGGCAAGAACTCCGCCGCTGAACGTAATTGCTCCGAGTCTCGGACCAATAATATATCCTACCGCAAAATATGCCGGTGCCATACCTGGAGAGCGTAATAATATTGCTCCCTTAGTAAAAGTAATTATTTTTTGCCATCCGGCAGCAATTACTTTAAACTCTACCAGAGAAGTAAGAAATGCCCCTACACCCATTCCGGATAAGAGAAATCCGGAACCTCTTGCACCCTTTTGTCCGGATTTATGAATTTCAGAAGCAGCGATTGATTCTGGAAACGGCAACTCTGCGTTTTCTACAAGTACACGTCTTAGTATCGTTACGAACATAATTCCAAGTATTCCAGCAAAAATTAATATTATCGTGGATATTATGTAATTGGTGATTGTAAAGAAAGGAGTCCATACGGCAGAGATAAAAAATGCCGGCAGCACGAAAATTGCACCGGAGGCAATGTTTCCCCCTATTGAACCAATTGTTCTGGCAGCATTTTCTTCGAGAATTGTTCCCTTTAAACTTTTTAAAACAGCCATTGCTATTACTGCGGTCGTATATGTTGCCGCAATTGTCATACCTGCTTTTAATCCAAGATATGCATTTGCAGCACTAATAAACATTGACATAAAAACACCGAGAATTATAGCGCGGAACGAAAATTCTTTTATATTCTTATCTGCACTAACAAAAGGAACGAATTTACTTTGCCCTGTCTTAATTTCTGTCATATTATATTTTTAATTATGATTATTATTTGCAATTTAATCTATAGACCCATCACTCCAAAAATTTACAGCCGTATAGATTTCTTACTAAAGTCAGGGTTTAGAACACATATTTGTTTTTGAGGAGCATATTACTTGATAGTGATTTCCTTCTTGCAGTGAGGGCATTTAAATTTTTTTTCGCTTCTTTGTTTTAAAAACCCCGAGATTATAATTCCCGTTGGGAGCGCCATTAAACCGACCCCCAGGATAGCAATCATTGCAGTAAAAACTTTTCCTAGTGTAGTAACAGGAAAAACATCACCGTATCCGACCGTTGTTAATGTAATTATTGACCAATATAAGCATTCCGGAATGCTGTCATACTTCCCCGGTTGAACTTCGGATTCTGCTATATATATAAAATAAGATGACATTACTACAAGAAATAAAATGAGAAAAAACGCCATAAGTAAATCTTTCCTTTTTTCTTGAATTATTCTTCCAAATGTTTTCAGACTATGAGAATATCTTACAATTTTCAAAATCCTTATAAATCTGAGAAACCGGAAAATCCTTACGAACTGTGGGTCAAACTGTATTGCATAAGGCAGGAAGAAAGGAAAAACAGACAAAAAATCAACTATTGCAAAAAAAGAGAACATATATCTTATTCTTCCGGTTACCGGATTACTGTATTCGGGATCGCAAGTTATTGTCCATAACCTGAGTATATATTCTATTGTGAATATTATAATTGAAAAAATTTCAAAGTAGTAGAAAAAATAATAAAATTGAAAATAAAAATTTCGGACTGTTTCAAGCAGAACACTTAGAACGTTTAAAAGAATTAATGTGCTGAAAAGATAATTGAAAACTCTTTCGGGAAGCGGATCACCTCGGTGAGGGTGCAAATAATCATATATTTTTAATTTGATTTTATCCAAATTATTGAAAAGTATACCTTTTTACAAAAACGTCATTATTATTTCTATTTCTTCTCGTTATGTGTAATTTGGGTTGACCGTGACTATCTTAACTAAATTCAGGTATGCACTCCTGACTTTAGTTTTGTTTTCTGAGTAATACGCAACTAAAGTCAGGTCTTTCTGCACTGTTTTACTTGACTTTAGTTTGGGTTTAATAAAATCAAAAATCTTTCCGGACTAAAATCAGATAGATTAACTGTTTGTTTTTGCAAATTAGCAGACTATAGAAAACATTCAAGATAAAACTATATACACTAATTTCTTATTTTATTACCTTACTAAAGTCATGTATACCTGACTTTAGTTCTGAAAATAGTGTAACTTTATAAAATACCTGACTTTAGTTTAGTTAAGTATTTTATAATAGTATAAGAATTTGAATAGCAGTCCCTGACTTTAGTTAAGAATTAGGAAACCGAAAACAAAACACCTAAATTAGAAGTGGACAGGGCCGGAATCGAACCGGCGACACATGGATTTTCAGTCCATTGCTCTACCAACTGAGCTACCTGTCCTTTTTTTATCAATATTAAAAATATATATTTTATTTTCCTGTTTCAACTGTAAAAATTATGCACCACGTATTAGCCATTGTAAATCCCCCTGACTTTCAGTTGTTCTAAAAGTACTTTAAATCTATTAATTGTGTCTAAAATTCTACATTTTTTTTTGTTTTTCGTTTTACATTTTTACAATTAATTAACAATTTATTTACCGTTTTTAAACATACTATTAGCTGATAAATTTAAGTCTGGTAAGTTAATGAATATAATAATTTAATTTAAGTAACATGTTTAGAAAAATCTTGCCGAAAAAAGAAACGTTTTTTGTTCTTTTAAATGAACTTGCAGGAAACATACACAAAGCAACGGAAATCCTCCATGAAACATTCAGCAACCTTGAGCTATTACCCGAAAACGCTTCAAAAATTCACATTCTTGAAAACACATGTGATGAGATTAAATATAAAATAATAAGTGAACTGAACGAAACATTTGTAACCCCAATTGACAGAGAAGACATCCATCTGCTTGCAAACACACTCGATAACATCATAGACAGCATTGATGTAATTGCCCGACGTTTGAGTATTTATAAGTTAAAAAAGAAATCCATCTTTGGTCCTCAATTGAGCGGAATTTTGCTTTCCCAAACGGCATTGATAGTTGATGTTGTAAAAACACTTGAGCGACATCACAACAATCTTAAAAAAATCACTTCAATAAAAAATCTCGAAACACAGGGAGATTCTGTTTTCAGGGAAGCACTGACGCAACTTTTTGAAAAACAAAAAGATGTAATTGAACTAATAAAAGAGAAAGAAATTCTTGAAACAACCGAAAAAGCAGTTGACAGGTGTCAGAGAGCGGCTGTTGTTTTGGAAAGCATATTAATAAAAAATGTTTAAGAGCCATTAATGTTCGAACTTACACTGTTTATCATAATTCTTGCTCTATTATTCGATTTCCTTAACGGAATGAACGATGCCGCAAACTCGATTGCCACTATAGTTGCCACCCGTGTACTTAGCCCTAAACTTGCAGTCGCCTGGGCTGCTTTTTTTAATTTTGCAGCGGCATTTGGTTTTGGAGTAAGTGTTGCCACAACTATTGGTAAAGGTATTGTTTCAACAGAGATAGTTGACCAATATCTAATATTATCTGCTTTAATTGGTGCTATTATTTGGACGCATTTGTGCACAAGATATGGGTTACCAATTAGTGTTTCACACGCCTTAATAGGAGGCCTTGCTGGTTCAGCAATAATCAAAGCGGGTATTGGTTCTCTTGTCCCTGGCGGACTTATAAAGGTTGCTGTTTTTATTGTCTTATCACCTGTTATAGGATTAGTTCTTGGAGTGTTTTTTATGATAATTGTCACATGGATTTTCAGAAACTCTAAAGGGAAAAAAGTTGATAAAATATTCAGAATCGGTCAGTTAATCTCCTCGGCTGCTTTCAGCCTTGGACATGGAACTAATGATGCACAAAAAACTATGGGAATAATATCAATTCTTCTTTTTACAAACGGCTTCTTAGGTGAAGAGTTTTATGTACCTTTTTGGGTTGTCATAATATCTCATACAGCTATTGGGTTAGGTACCTTAGCAGGGGGTTGGAGAGTTATAAAGACTATGGGAATGAGACTAACCCACTTAAAACCTGTTGGGGGCTTTTGTGCAGAAACCGCAGGAGCATTTGTTTTAATTGGTACAGCAGTTGCAGGAATTCCGGTTAGCACAACACACACAATTGCCGGGTCTATTATGGGTGTTGGTTCGGTGAAGAGATTAACAGCAGTTAAATGGGGCGTTGCCGGCAAAATTGTTTGGGCGTGGATTTTAACTATTCCCGCAACTGCCTTTTGCGGAGCTATAGCTTACATTATAATAAAGCAGTTTATATAATCATCTTAAAAAAGATACTTTTAACAAGTTTTCTACTCTATTTTTTAACTTGTAATGTTTATTCTGTTGATTTAAATTTTAATATTAAAACTTCTTGACATACAAAAAAAGACATTTGTGTCTGGTGAAAGGAGAATATAATGACACATGATATATTTATAAGCTATTCTTCGAATGATAAAAATTATGCCGATGCCGTATGTAATTTCCTTGAAGCGAGGGGAATCAGATGCTGGATAGCGCCAAGAGATATTCCTGCCGGAACAAACTGGGCAGGCGCTATAAATGGCGCAATGCATAACGTGAAAGCCATGCTGCTGATTTTTACTACTGCATCAAACGAATCTAATCAGGTCTTAAACGAAGTAAACCTGGCTACGGATTATAATAAACCAATTATTCCACTCAGAAAAGAGAACTCGGAACTGTCTTCCGAACTTGCGTATTATATTAAGAGACTTCACTGGCTTGATGCCGTGGATAAACCGACAGAAGCATTGCTCAATGAACTGTATGATAATATTGTTGCTGTTCTCGGAATAAAAACATCAGATTTGCACCCTGTAGCTGCACCTATTATAGAAACCAAATTGAAAACAACTAAAAAATCGAACAAAGCAGTAATTTTCGGTATCGTTGGCTTTGTTGCCGTAGCCGTAATTGCCGTTATTGTGATTTTGTTGTTAAGCAATAAAGAACCCTCTAAAGATACGAACAAGCAAGACACAACCCAGACAACACCTCAGGTACAGGAATCCCCTAAAACAATTGAGTCTAAACAACCCGAACAATTACAGGAACAGCAAAAAACAGAAGAAATTGAATCTACTAAAAAAGTAAAAGAAAAAACAGATAAAACCATAAAAAGAGAAACAGAAGCGCCTCAACAGGAAAAAAAGAGTATCCCCACAGAACAGCCAAAAGAAACCACGGAAAAACCCAAACAAAAACCGGAAGAGTTAATAATTAAAAAGAAGGTAAGCACTGAAAAAGATGTGAACAAATAAAAGTGTTAAACGATAAATTTGGTATACATCCATACATCCATACATTCATACATTCATACATTCATACATTCACACATTCATACATTCATACATTCATACATCCCTTCTATTTACAGAACTGCTTGATAAAGTCATCTGCATCTTTTCTACCAAGTTCTTTCGATTTTTTCAAATCTTTACACCCTTCGTCAACCTTTCCCGATTCGCATTTTGCCAGTCCTCGCCCTAAATAGGCAGATGCCATTTTTAAATCAATTTCAAGCGCGGTGTTAAAATTTTCTATTGCTTTATCGTATTTTTTTAACCTGTAATATGGCCAACCTCTGTTTTTATACGCATCAGCATTATTCGGATTCAGCTCGATTGCGGTTGTTGCATCCTGAATGGCATCATTGTGTTTTCCCAGCAAATCATTTACCATAGCCCTTCTGTTGTATGCCTCCCCGTAATTGGGATCTATATCAAGAGATTTTGTAAAGTCATCAAGTGCTTCCTCATATTTTTCCAGCTGGATATTGGAATTGCCCCTGTTGTAATATGCATCTTTATCTTTTGGATTGAGCGAGATTGCTTTTGAAAAATTATTATTTGCCAGATTATACTTTTGTAAATTATAATATAAAGTACCTATATTATTATAAACTTCCGTGTAATTAGGATTTAATTCTATTGCCTTTAAATAATCCTGTATTGCAAGGTCATTTTTTTGTAGTGCATCATAACATAATGCACGGTAATAATATAATTTGTCACTTGATTCTATCTTTAATGCTTCGCCGAATGCAATTGCAGCTTCTTCGTAATTGCTGTTTTTAAATTGTTCTATCCCTTCGTTAGTATAATCTTCAACTGTTTGTCCAAATAATACGGAAGATATAGAAACAAAAGTTAAAACAAAAAGAAGATATAATGTTTTGTGCATAGTCCTTATTTAGCGATTAATAAATGTATTAAAAAATTATTATAAATTATTTTTTAAATCAATCACATTGCAAAGGTATAAATATCAACTGAAAGTCAGGTCTGATTGTCAGCATTGTGTTACATTTAAATATAAGCCTTGATTTATAAGTTCATTATTACTTTTTTAAGTTTAGTATTATCTTTTCCCACCTTAGAAGCACTGCTGTCCCAAATAAAAATGGAACTTGAATAAAACATAAAAAACAATCGATTTTGGACAGATTTTTCGTTAAATAGAGGATATTTTAAAACAAACCCCCCTTATTATTTTTGGAGTTTAAAATATTTTTAGCTGTATTTCTTCAATTTCCTTGCCTGGAGGCTTAAAAGGTTCATTTAACCATTGTTCTAAACTAATTTTGACAAACAAATTAAAT
>VGWA01000046.1 GCA_016873795.1 Ignavibacteria bacterium | reverse complement strand
TCGGATAATTTGTACTTTCTGTTCTGCTGTAAATCTTGATCGCTTTGACATTTTTGTTCTCCTTTCTTATTACAAAATTATCCTTATTTTGTTTTATAAAAAGTCCAATTCCAACTTAAGCATTATAATAACATATAACATATAATATATAACATATGACATATGACATATGACATATGACATATAACATATTGCATATAAATTTAGAATTAAAAATTAATAATGAAAAAAATATAGAAGAGTTCTTTGTAATTATGCATTCTTAATTCTACATTAAAAAAAGGGTTAACGTTTTTCAACGATAACCCGAAAGGGTACCCCGGAATGACAGGCATATATAATGTTAAATGGTAAATTGTAAATGTTGAAAGTTTATATATCTAATTTTTGAACTTGAGTTTTATTTAAAAATATACAATTTTGTTAACAATTAATTTACAAATTATTAATAAAATAATAATATTACTTTTATGAAAATTTTAAAAAGTTTAATCTTAATTATTAACATTAAAAGTGTTATAATTACTGTATTATCTTTAATAGCAACGTATTTATGTTTACATTTCGGAATAATGGCGGATTTACCTCAGACGGTCATAGGTATAGCGGTAGTTTTTCCGATTGTATTTTCGATAGGCAGTGCATATCAAAGAAGGGAAAATGCACTAAAAGATTACAGTAATTTAAAGGCGCACAGCAGGTCTATTTATCTTGCAGCCAGAGACTGGTTTGAGGACGAGAATCCGGAACAGTTAGCAGCAGTTAAACAAATAATTCTGGATTTACTTATTTCGTGCAGAGAATTTTTTACGGCAGAGAGAGATGAAAAGGAAGAGAAAGAAATTATAGTATATAAAAACTATTCTAAACTATCATTATTTATCAAAGATTTACGAATACGCGGAATGCAGGTTGGAGAATTATCCAGAGTTAATCAATACTTAAGTAAGATGCTTGAAGCATTCGAAAATTTAAAACATGTATCGCAATACAGAACCCCGATTACACTCAGAGCATACAGCAGATTTTTTATTACATTAACACCAATTCTTTACGCACCATATTTTGCATTTATCGGTAAAAACATATCACTTGAATTAACAATGATAACACCACTGTTAATGAGTGTTGTACTTGTAGGTTTGGACAATATACAGGACCATTTGGAAAATCCTTTCGATCAAATAGGAGAAGATGATGTTAAAATACACGCAGAGAAACTGACACAGTATTTAGAATTATAGAACTAAATATCTTTTCTAAAATATTTATTACCGAATAAAACTTTTTCCATATCCGAATAAGCCATATTTCTTGCTTCATAGATATTTTTACCAAATCCAGTAACCGATAAGACTCTTCCACCGTTCGTAAAAAATTTACCATTTTCGAGTTTAGTACCCGAATGGAAAACAATTGAATCTTTAATATTTTCAAGTCCACTTATTAAATATCCTTTTTCATAATACTCAGGATAACCATCAGAAGCAGCAACAACAGTAAGGAAAGCATCATCAGACCATTCAATTTTAATTTCGGATAATTTACCGTCAATAACGGCATTAATAACATCTAAGAAATCCGTTTTCAGGCGAGGGAGTACGACCTGAGTTTCAGGGTCACCGAACCGGCAATTGAATTCAAGAACTTTTATGCTGTTATGAGTTTTTATCAGTCCGAAATACAATATACCTTTATAATTTATACCTTCATTTTTCAGTGCATTTAGAACAGGAATTAAAATTTTTTCCGAACATTCTTTTTCATCTTCTGCACTCATATATGGATTAGGAGAAATAGCTCCCATACCACCGGTATTCAATCCTGTATCCCCTTCCCCGATTTTTTTGAAATCCTTTGCTGAAACCATAGGTAATATAACATTCCCGTCAACAAAACAAAGAATCGAATTTTCAAATCCCGCAAGAAATTCTTCAATAATAATTTTTTTCCCTGCCTCACCAAATTTTTTATAAGTTAACATATCCTCAACCGCTTTAATTGCTTCACTTCTATTTTTTGCGATTATGACTCCCTTACCTGCTGCAAGTCCATCTGCTTTTATAACAACGGGATATCTTTCATTAACTTCGATATATGATTTTGCATAGTCGAAGTTATCGAAAACAACAAAGTCTGCGGTCGGGATATTATATTTTTTCATAAAATTCTTAGCGAAGATTTTACTTCCCTCGAGCCTCGCCGCACTTTGTACAGGACCGAAAATTCTGAGGTTACATTTTTCAAATTCATCAACAATTCCTTGAACAAGCGGTTCTTCCGGACCAACAATCGTAAGGTCTATTTTTTCTTTCAGTGCAAAATTTTTCAGATTTTCGATATCATTACTTTTGATTCCTGTCATTCGGGAAATACTATGGATGCCACCGTTCCCGCAGGCAGAAAAAATTTTAGTTACTTTCGGATTATTATGCAATTTCCAGGCGATAGTATGTTCCCTTCCACCATCGCCGATTATGAGTACTTTCATACTATTAAATTATTAATGTTTGAAATGTCTAATTTTTGTAAATATCATTGCAATGTTATGTTTATTACACGCAGTAACAGAATCCTTATCTTTAATCGAGCCGCCGGGTTGTATTATTGAGGTAATTCCGGCATCTGCAGCAAGTTCGACAGAATCCGGAAAAGGAAAGAAAGCATCGGAGGCAAGCACACTTCCGGTTGTATCTGTCCTCGAGTGCTTAATTGCATTTTCAGTTGACCATACTCTGCTTGTTTGTCCAGTACCAATTCCTAAAGTACAGCGATTTCTTGCGATAACAATAGCATTAGATTTTGTATGTTTTACTACTTTCCATGCAAAAAACATATCTTTTAATTCTTCACCGGTTGGTTTTCTTTTTGTAACGTATTCGATTTTAGATTCATCGAGTAATATATTATCCGGATTCTGGATTAAAATTCCTCCACTGACGGTTTTAATTTCAAATTCAGTTTCCGATTGCCGTGATATTTCCGGGAGTTGAAGAATTCTCAGATTTTTTTTTGATTTGAGAATTTCGAGTGCTTTTTCATCAAAATCAGGTGCAATTACAATCTCCAGAAAAATTTTATTCAATTCGGTCGCGGTTATTTGATCAACTTTTTTATTAAAAGCTACTACTCCCCCAAAAATCGAGACAGGATCGGAATTATAAGCTTTCAGATAAGCATTAAATAAATATTCGTCTGAAGCGACAGCACAGGGTGTACTATGTTTTATAGCAACAACGGAAGGTTCTTCAAATTCTTTAATTAACATAATTGCACTGCTTGCATCGGCAATATTATTATAAGAAAGTTCTTTTCCGTTTAAGATTTCTGCATTAGTCAGTTCACCAAATTTAATAAAAGGAAATTTATAAAAAGCCGCAGATTGATTAGGATTTTCGCCGTATCTCAGGTTTTGAAATTTATTATAAGTAAGATTCAGTACTTCCGTGAAGTATTCTTTTCCACAAAATTTTTTTCCGAAGTATATATTTATCAACGAATCATAACCGGCAGTCGTTTGGAATGCTTTTACCATTAGTTTCTCACGAATTTTATTATCAATGTTATTATTTTTTAGAGCTTCGATAATATTATTATAATCGTTCACGTCTGTAATAATTAAAACATCTTTATAATTCTTAGCTGCAGCTCTAATCAAGGTTACTCCTCCGATATCGATATTTTCGATTGCATCTTCGAGAGTACAATCTCTTTTATTAACAGTTTCAAGGAAAGGATAAAGATTAACCACTACAACATCTATCAATCCGATATCGAGCATTTTCAGTTGTTCGATATGTTGTATTTTTGACCTATCGGCGAGAATACCGCCGTATATTTTAAACTGTAGTGTTTTCACTCTTCCATTAAGACATTCCGGAGAGCCGGTAAGTTCTTCGATTTTAGTAACTTTAATATTTTTCTTTTCGAGGAGATTTGCTGTTCCGCCTGTGGAAACAATTTCGTATCCGAGGTCACAGAGAACTTCAGAAAGTTCTACTATACCGGTTTTATCATAAACACTAATTAATGCTTTCTTTTTCATAATAAATAATATATAATTAATTGAACTTTACAAAAAGTATTAATCATTTGATATAATTACTTTTCTTCCGACAACTTTGATTTTATTTTCTGAGAGTAATTTAATAGCTTCAGGAAGGATAATATGTTCAGCTTCTTTCATAACTCTTTTCTGTAGAGTATCCGGGTTATCATGAGGCAGGACTTCGACTGCTTTCTGTAGAATTACCGGACCCCCATCAATTTCATCAGTAACGAAATGCACAGTTGCACCGGTAAGTTTGACACCGTATTTAAGTACTTCTTCATGTACTTTCAAACCGTAATATCCTTTTCCGCAAAATGAAGGAATCAAAGCAGGATGAACATTAATGATTTTCATATGAAATGCATTGACAAATTTACTGTCCAGAATAGAGAGAAAGCCGGCAAGAACAATTAAATCAACATTTAAGCTTTTTAGTAAATTTATCAAATAATCATTGTATTCATCAGAATTATTAAAATCTTTTCTTTTTATAACTTTATTACATATTCCGGCGATTTCTGCTCTTTTAAGTGCATAGGCATCAGTTTTATTAGAGATAACAATTTCGATTGTAATATTTTTGAGATATCCTGAAGCAATATTATCAATAATAGCCTGCAGATTAGTTCCGCCCCCTGAAACAAACACTGCTATACGAAACATATTTTAGATTTGTTTTTAAAATAATTTTTGATTAAACCGATTTCAAAAACATTTTCTCCTCTTCTTTTTAGAAATTTCATTATTTTATATTTATCCTCCGGGTTGACAATGATGATTAATCCGATACCCATATTAAAAGTATTGAACATATTATAATCGTCAAGGTCCGAACGTTTTTTTATTTCAAAAAAGATATGCGGAACATGCCAAGAACCGATTTTAATTTCAGCCGTAAGGTTTTTCTTAAATGCCCGAGGAATATTTTCAATAAAGCCACCACCGGTGATATGAGCAATTCCATTCACATTATATTTTTTCAATAAATCCAAAACGTTTTTCACATAAATTTTAGTTGGTGTTAGCAAAACATTACCTAATTTTTTTCCATAAAAATTTTTTTTAAATTCTTTTGTATTAAATAATTTTCTAACAAGAGAAAACCCGTTTGAATGCAAACCGCTCGAAGCAATTCCGAGAATTGTATTTCCAGATTTTACTCTGCTTCCATCAACGATAGAATTTTTTTCAACAATACCCACAGCAAATCCAGCCAGATCATATTCATTTTTTTTATAGAAACCGGGCATTTCTGCTGTTTCACCACCTACAAGCGAGCATCCTGCCAGAATACAACCCTTTGCAATACCTTTAACAATTTCAACAATTTTTTGAGGGATAATTTTTGCGCAAGCGATATAATCAAGGAAGAAAACAGGTTTAGCACCGAGGCACAAGATATCATTCACACACATAGCAACGCAATCTATACCGATAGTATCATGTATATTAAGTTCGAAGGCAATTTTTAATTTTGTTCCTACACCATCAGCACCAGACACAAGAACGGGATTGCGATAAGCACTTTTATTAATTTTATATAAAGAGCCAAATCCACCTATACCGGACAGAACTTCAGAAGAATGTGTAAGACCAATATATTTTTTCATCAATTTAACAGATTTATATCCCCTTTCAACATCAACTCCAGATTTTTTATAAGTAATCATAATAAATATTAGATTGGATAATTACCATCAAAACAAGCGATGCAGTGTCCGAGTTTAGATTCTTTCAACGCTTCAAGTAACCCTTCAATGGAAAGGTAATATAGTCCATCCGCACCTATAATATTTTTAATTTCATCAACACTATGATTAGAAGCCAGCAATTCTTCTGTTTTCGGAGTATCAATACCATAAAAGCAGGAATATTTAACAGGTGGAGAACTAATCATTGCAAAAACTTTTTTAGCACCGGCGTCTTTCAGATACTTAATAAGATTCTTGATGGTTGTACCTCTGACGATAGAATCATCTACCATAATAACGTCTTTACGCTTTATCATTTCGGTTAGAGGCGAGAGTTTCATTTCCACGCTTAAGGCTCTTTCTTCTTGAAACGGTTTGATGAAAGTTCGTCCGACATAAGGATTTCTAACAAAACCTTTATTATATGGGATACCGGATTCATAGGAATACCCAAGGGCAGCAGTATTTCCGCTATCGGGCACGCCAATAACTACATCAGCCATCAATTTATGTTCTTTAAATAACTGTCTTCCGAGATTGAGTCTTGCTTTTGAAACATTTAATCCATTCATAAAAGAATCGGGTCTGGAGAAGTAGATATACTCGAATGAACAGAATCTACCTTTTGACTTTGTTGTTTCGATAGATTCAAAACCTTTACGTGAAATAACAATAATTTCACCGGGTTTCAAGTACCGTTCATATTTTGCGTTTAAAACTTCCATAACACAAGATTCAGAAGCAAAGATGTAACCGTTACCGATTTTTCCAAAACTCAAGGGACGAAATCCAAAGGGGTCTTTAAAGGCAACGATTTTTTGTTTAGTCATCAGAATACAGGAATAACCTCCTTTCAATACCTGCATAGACTTTTCGACTGCTTCTTCGATGCTTCCCGTAATAAGTCGGTTACTAATAATCAAGGCAAGAACAACTTCAGAATCGGTATCAGTTGTGAAGACCTGTCCATTTCTTTCGAGTGCATGTCTGATTTCTTTAGCATTTCTAATGTTACCATTATGCACGAGTGCAATTTTTCCTTCTCTGTATTTTCTCAAGACAGGTTGAGCATTTTCCGGAGTACTTTCCCCGCATGTAGAATATCTAACATGTCCGATTCCGCATGTACCTTTGAGATAACTTAAAATATGCGGTTCAAAGACATTTTGCACCAAACCTTGCTGTTTATAAATTAACATATTACCATTATCTCTTACAACCATACCAGCACTTTCCTGACCTCTGTGTTGAAGAGTCATAAGTGAATAATACATTATTTCTGAAGCATTATCTTTTTCCAGATTATAGACTCCGACTATGCCACATTCTTCATTTAATTTCCTAATCATAAAATACTTTAAATATTATATTTATTAATATTATAAATAATATAGTTAATCTTTTTACTTCAAAACATTTTCGAGATAGAATTTTTATAATTTTCACTAATTTGAGCGAGGTCCAAATTAATAATTTCATTTCCATTAACAGAAATTTTAAAAATTTTTTCATCTGTGACAGATCCTAAATAACTCATTTTCGTTTGAAATTTTTTCAAAATCCCGACTATTTTATTTTCATTTTTCTTCTCTGCTGATATAACAAACATAGATTGGTGTTCACCGAAAAGCACGATATCTTTTCTAATATTTGAATTAATACTGACATCAATACCGAAATTACCAGTTACAGCAGATTCAGCCAAATTAACAGCAATTCCTCCGTCGCTTACGTCATGACAGGATTTAACAAGACCGTTTCGGATTATTTCGAGAATTGCATTTTGAGTATATAATTCGATATCAAGATTAAGTTCAGGTAATTTTCCTTTGACAAACTTATGTATTTCAAAAAGATATTCCGAGCCACCGATTTCGTTGGAAAAATTCCCAATTAAATAAATGCAGTCATCAGCATTTTTAAATTTAATATCAGTGATATGGTTAAGGTCTTCGATAAGTCCGAGGACACCGACAGTTGGCGTGGGATAGATTGAACCATATTCAGTATCGTTATATAAGCTCACATTACCGCTAACGACAGGTGTATTAAATTTATTGCAGGCATTAGCAAGTCCTTTGATTGAATAATACAGTTGATAATAAATATCAGGTTTTTCCGGGCTTCCGAAATTCAGACAATCCGTAACACCGATAGGTTTTGCACCTGAGGCAACGAGATTTCTGCATGCTTCAGCAATAACGATTTCCGAACCTTTTTCGGGGTTAAGATAAACATATCTTCCGTTTCCATCGAGTGTTAAAGCAATAGCTTTATTTTTGCCTTTAATTCTCAGCACAGCAGCATCTGAACCCGGCGTTACAACTGTGTTAAGCTGCACCATATGGTCGTATTGTCTGTATATCCATTCTTTAGATGCGATATTGTGATTATCCAGCATTATAAGAATAACTTTGTTATAATTATCAGGTTCAGGTAAATCTTTATAATCGAGTAGTTCGATATAGTTCAGATATTCCGGTTTAATAATATCTTTTTTGTATAACGGCGGATTAGTAAGTGATTTCGCAGGGACTTCTCCTACTTTTATACCATTATTCAGAACTCTGATCATACCGTCATCAGTAACATTACCGATTTTTACTGCATGCAGATCCCACTTATGAAAAATCTTATTGACTTCATTTTCTTTTCCTTCTTTAACAATAAGCAGCATTCTTTCCTGCGATTCGGAAATCATAACTTCATAAGGAAGCATACCGGATTCTCTTTTGGGAACAAGGTCTATATCAATTTCTATTCCTGTTTCGGCTTTTGAAGCAGTTTCCGACGTAGAAGAAATAATTCCGGCAGCACCCATATCCTGAACACCGATAACATTTTCATTTTGAAAAATTTCCATACACGCATCGATGAGTAATTTTTCGACGAACGGGTCTCCGACCTGTACAGCGCTTCTGTTTTCTTCAGATTCTTTAGTAAGTTCCTGAGAAGCAAAGCTTGCCCCGCCCATACCATCTCTTCCGGTAAGATTTCCCACTACCATTACCGAATTTCCCGGACCTTTAGCAAAGGCAGTTTTCAAATCTTCCGAGCGAGTTAATCCAACGCACATTGCATTAACCAGACAATTTCCCTCATAGGCATCGTCGAAGTGAACTTCACCGGCGACAGTAGGAATTCCCAGACAATTTCCATAATCTGCAATTCCTTTAACAACTTCCGCTAGTAAATATCTTTGATGTGCTTTTTCGAGTTTTCCGAAATAAAGGGAATTAAGATTAGCGACGGGATAAGCTCCGACTGCAAGGATATCTCTCACAATACCCCCTACACCTGTTGCAGCACCCTGATACGGTGAAAGAGCGGATGGGTGATTATGGCTTTCGACTTTCATAGTGACAGCGTCGCCGTCTCCAATATCGAGTGCTCCAGCATTTTCACCAGGTCCCTGCAAAACTCTTTCTCCTTTGACAGGAAGCATTTTCAGGAGCAATTTTGAATTTTTATAACCACAGTGTTCAGACCACATTACACCATACAAATTCAATTCAAGTTCATTAGGTTCTCTTCCCAATTGTTTCAAAATCAGGTTATATTCATCTTCGGAAAGTCCAACCTGTTTATAAGATTCAGTCATTTATATCAGTTGTAAGATTCAATAATAGATTTGAATAATTTAATTCCATCGTCACAGAGAAGAATTTTTTCTGACGACCTTTCGGGGTGAGGCATCAGACCGAGTACATTTCCTTCTATATTAATAATTCCAGCAATATTATTAACCGAGCCGTTAGGATTAGTAGAGTCATTAACATTACCATTTTCATCACAATATCTAAACAGTATTTGATTATTTTTTTCGAGTTTATTTATAGTATTTTCATCGGCAAAATAATTTCCTTCATTATGAGCAATCGGACAATTAATAACATCGCCGGAATTATATTTTTTACTAAAAACCGAATAATTATTTTCTACTTTCAGATATTGAGGAGAGCATATAAATTTCAGGCATGTATTTTTCATAAGTGTACCCGGCAGAAGTCCTGATTCAGTAAGTATTTGAAAGCCATTACAAATGCCGATAACCAGACCACCTTTTCCGGCAAATTCAATAACTCTTTCCATAACCGGTGAGAATCTTGCGATAGCACCGCATCTAAGATAATCACCAAATGAAAATCCACCCGAAAGAATAACAACATCTGTATCAATTGCTTCGCTGCTTTTATGCCAAAGATATTTCGTATTTTGATTCAGTAAACTCGAAAGCACATAATAGCAATCTTCTGCACAATTGGAAGCGGGAAAAATTATCACACCAAATTTCATCAGATTTCCTCCAATTCGAATCTATAAGTTTCAATATTAAAATTCACGAGCAGCTTCTCACACATTTCCTTTGTTATTTCAAAAGCTATGTTTTTATCATTTTCATCAAGTTCAATTTCAATGAACTTACCTATTCTTGTATTCCTGATATTTTTAAATCCGAGTGTAACAAGCGAATTTTCTGCAGCTTTCCCCTGCGGGTCAAAAATTGACTTTTTCAGTGTCACATATATATTTGCTTTAAACATAATGTAGAATAATTATTGTAAAAATCTTTTAAGAACTTCTTTATAGGCACCTTCAACATTTCCGAGGTCACGTCTAAATCTGTCTTTATCCAGTTTTTCATTTGTTTTAGCATCCCATAATCTGCAGGTATCAGGAGATATTTCATCAGCGAGTATAATAGTATCGTCGCTTGTTTTTCCAAACTCAAGTTTGAAATCAATCAGAATAATCTCAGCTTTTAACATTTCTTCTTTCAAAATTTCATTAATTTGCATACTATATTTTTTAATAGTATTAAAATCATCATCGGAACATAATCCGAGTGCTACGACGTAAGAATCTGCCATCAGAGGGTCGCCAAGTTCATCATTTTTATATGAAAATTCAATAGTCGGATATTTTAATATGAATCCTTCATCAATTCCCATACGTTTAGCCATACTCCCGGCAACTTTGTTTCTGACGATTACTTCAACGGGAATAATTTTTACTTTTTTTACTATAGATTCCCTATCGGAAATTTCTCTAACGAAATGAGTCGGGATGCCGCGTGATTCGATAATTTTAAAAAAATAGTTAGAGAGTTTGTTGTTAATAATTCCTTTTTCCAGCACAGTACCTTTTTTTTGTGCATTAAAGGCGGTAGCGTCATCTTTAAAATATACAAGATATTCTTCAGGATTATCAGTTTTAAAAATTTTTTTTGCTTTTCCTTCGTAAAGAAATTCTGTCATAATTTATCTTTAAGTTTATAATTTTTTTTAAAAATTTCAATTTTCATTTCATTTCTATAGTCAGAAATCTTTTTTTTGAGTACCGGATATTTTACCGAGAGTATTGACACAGCCAGTAAAGCGGCATTTTCCATATTATTTATTCCAACTGTTGCTACAGGGATACCTTTAGGCATTTGTACAATTGACAGCAGCGAATCAAGTCCTCCCAAACCGGAATCCACCGGTAATCCAATAACAGGCAATAAACTATTAGAAGCAATTACTCCAGGTAAGTGAGCAGCTTTACCAGCAGCGGCAATAATCAGTTCAACTCCACTTTTTTTCAGAGAATCAAGATATTTAATAAGTTCCCCGGGGGTTCTGTGTGCAGACAATATTTTAAAATCATAATCAATACCAAACCGATTAAGAATATTTATTCCTTTTTTTATTACGGGAATATCAGATTCACTGCCTATTATTACAGAAATTTTAATTTTTTTCATTCAGAACTTAAAATTTATGGATTTTTTTTTCAAAGAATAATTATTAATATACCAAATATTTTATAAGTATTCAGTATAATCCAAAATCAAAAATTAAGATGTCAGAAGAAAAATTACAAACAGGTTTAACATTTGATGATGTTCTGCTTATTCCGTCAAAGACAAATATATTACCGACAGAAACCGATATAAAGACAGAACTTACGCGCAGAATAAAATTAAGTATACCATTAGTAAGCGCACCTATGGATACCGTGACAGAATCAGAGATGGCTGTAATGTTAGCAAGAGAGGGAGGAATAGGGTTTATACACAGAGGATTGTCACCGGAGAAACAAGCCCTGGAAGTTGAAAAAGTCAAGAAATCCGAAAGCGGAATAATCATAGACCCTTTTACAATTACGCCTAACGAGCCCATTTCGCGTGCATTAGAATTAATGAAAACATACCGAATATCAGGCGTACCAGTAACAACAGGAAAAAAACTTGTAGGAATAATCACAAACAGGGACTTAAGATTCGAAACAAATTTGAACCGACCGGTAAAAGAAGTAATGACAAAGGGAAAACTGATTACTGCTCCGACAGGGACAACATTAGACGAAGCAAAAGAAATCCTGCACAGACACAAAGTCGAAAAATTATTAATAGTAGACGATAAATACAATCTAAAGGGATTAATAACGATAAAGGATATTGAGAAGAAGATACAATATCCAAACGCATGCAAAGACAGACACGGCAGGTTGATGGTCGGTGCAGCAATAGGAGTCGGAGAAGATGCATTAATGAGAGCAAGTTTACTTTACAAGGCTGGAGCAGACGCTTTGACTATCGACACAGCACACGGGCATTCGAAGCATGTGATTGACACATTAAAAAGAGTAAAAAATAAATTCGATATAGAAGTTATTGCGGGAAACATTGCGACCGAAGAGGCAGCATCCGATTTAATCAAAGCCGGAGCCGATGCAATAAAAGTCGGCATGGGTCCGGGTTCCATTTGTACAACAAGGATAATAGCGGGAGCCGGCGTACCTCAACTAACGGCAATAAAGAACTGTTACCGTATTGCTTCACGTAATAAAATTCCACTGATAGCAGACGGGGGGATTAAATATTCAGGAGACACTACAAAAGCATTAGCAGCAGGTTCTAACTGTGTTATGATAGGGAGCTTATTTGCAGGAACTGCAGAATCTCCGGGAGAAATTATATTATACGAAGGAAGAAGTTACAAAAATTACAGAGGTATGGGTTCAATAGCGGCAATGCAAAATTCAAGAACAGCTGACAGATACGGACAGAGAGGAACAGAAAAAGAAAAACTTGTGCCTGAGGGAATAGAAGGCAGAGTCCCCTACCGCGGTCCGGTATCCCAGACAATATATCAACTCATTGGAGGAATAAGAGCAGGAATGGGATACTGCGGAGCAAGGAATTTAAGTGAATTAAGAAAGAAAGCAAAATTCATTCAAATTACCAATGCCGGTTTCAGAGAAAGCCACGTACATGATGTAATCATAACACAGGAGGCACCAAATTACAAAATCGAAAAATAGGTTATATGAATCAATTCGATAAAATTTTAATACTTGATTTTGGTTCGCAATATACACAATTAATTGCAAGAAGGGTACGTGAATTCAAGGTTTACAGTGAGATATTTCCATTTAATCACCCGATGGAAAAAATCAAAAATTATAATCCAAAAGGAATAATCTTATCCGGAGGACCTTCGAGCATATACGAAAAAAACGCACCGATAATTTCCGAGGAATTAGTTTTTTTAAAGATTCCTATTCTTGGAATTTGTTACGGAATGCAGATACTCGTAAATTTATTTAACGGAAAAATCATCAAAGCTCCAAAAAGAGAGTACGGATTTGCCGAATTAATATTAAAAAAAGAAAGAGAAATATTCGAAGGAATTTCCCGAAAATCAAGAGTCTGGATGAGTCACGGGGATTACATTACAAAATTACCAGCAAATTTCAGCGTATTAGGATATACAGCAAACACTCCTTATGCCGCAATCGGGGACATCTCCAAAAAAATATTTGCACTTCAATTTCATCCTGAAGTAATACATACAACCGAGGGAAAAAAGATTTTAAAGAATTTTATTTTCAAGATTTGCAATTGCAAAGCAAACTGGAAAATTTCTTCTTTTATAGAAGACACAATAAAAAGCATAAGAGAAAAAACTCACAACAAAAAAGTATTATGTGCATTAAGCGGCGGGGTCGATTCCTCGGTAGTGGCATTATTAATTCACAAAGCGATAGGAAAAAATCTAACCTGTATTTTTGTGGATAACGGACTTTTAAGGTTAAACGAACCTGAGAAAGTGAACAGGATATTCAGAAAAAATTTCGACATGAATCTAATATCCATTGATGCAAAGAAACAATTTTTAAAGCAATTGAAAGGAATAACCGACCCTGAAAGGAAGAGAAAAATAATAGGCAACGAATTTATAAAAATTTTCGAAGCAGAGGCGAAGAAAATCAGAGAGGCAGAATTTTTAGCACAGGGTACTTTATATCCAGATGTTATAGAGAGCGTATCATTCAAGGGTCCATCGGCAACAATAAAAAGTCATCATAATGTAGGCGGCTTGCCTGAAAAAATGAATTTGAAACTTATAGAGCCGCTAAAAGAGCTATTCAAAGATGAAGTCAGGATAATAGGAAGGAAGATAGGATTACCCGAGGAAATTTGTATGCGTCAGCCCTTTCCCGGACCGGGGCTTGCTGTCAGAATAACAGGAGAAATCACAGAAGAGAGAATTAGAATTCTGCAACTGGCAGATGATATACTTGTGGGTGAAATTAAAAAAGCAGATTTATACAAAAAATTATGGCAATCATTTGCTGTTTTACTTTCAGTGAAGACAGTAGGCGTAATGGGAGACGAAAGGAGTTACGAAAACGTAATAGCAATAAGAGCAGTTACAAGTCAGGACGGTATGACAGCCGATTGGGCAAAATTACCCTATCGATTACTAAACACAATTTCAGGAAGGATTATAAACGAAGTAAAAGGGGTAAACCGTGTAGTATATGATATAAGCAGCAAGCCGCCGAGTACAATAGAGTGGGAGTAACTTATATCATTTATGTAAATAAATTCTTTGTACTCTGTCAGCGACAGAACTAATAATTTCATAGGGTATTGATTTCGTCATAGCAGCAATTTTATCCGCACCGAGTAACGCTTTATTTTCGTCTCCAAACAACAGAACATCGTCCCCTACTCTAACATTACTACCGACACCAAGGTCGACCATCAACCAATCCATTGTGATAATTCCAACAACAGGATAATAGTTACCTTTAATTAAAACTTTTCCTTTATTAGACAATATTCTCCAATAACCGTCACCGTAGCCAACCGGAATAGAACCAATGAATGTTCTTTTTTTTGTATAGAAAGTTCTTCCGTAAGAGATGCTGATATTTGAATCAACTCTTTTTATATAAGTAACTTTTGATTTAAGATTCATAACCGGTTTCACGTCGATAACTTTTTTCATATCGTGAGACGGATAATATCCGTATAAAATCAGCCCCGGTCTGACCATGTCAAAATACGATTCGGGGAAATTAAGGACAGCCCCGCTATTAGCGGAGTGGACGATAGGAAATTCCATTCCTGCCTTTTTAAGGCAATATATTAATTCAAGAAATTTGCTTACCTGCATTTTTAAAAAAGATTTATCAGGACTTTCCGCAGTTGCAAAATGAGTATAAATTCCTTCAATTTCCAAATTTTTATACTTAAAAACCTGTGAAATATTTTTCAGTGCTCTTTTTACATCGAATCCAATTCTTCTCATACCTGTATCGACTTTAATATGCACTTTAAATTTTTTCCGCAGGATACCGCTGTAATAATCAAGGAATCTTGCAGTTTCGAGAGAAGCGACAGTCGCAATCAAGTCATATTTAATTAATTTCGAGACATAGGTTTCAGGTTTAAATCGGGAATGAATCAATGTTCCAAAGACAAGAATAGATGCATCAGGGACAACACTTCTTAACTTAATTGCTTCGTCATAATTTGCTACACCAAGGTAATCCGCACCGAGTTGAATAAATTTTTTACTCATCTCCTGAATACCGTGTCCATATGCATTAGCTTTAATTACAGCACAAATCTTTACAGGATTTTTAGGTTTAGTTCTGTTAACAAAAGATTTAATTTTATAAAAATTATTTTCTAATTTTTTAAAATCTATTTCAGCTCTGGTCGGATTCAATTAATATTTTTATTAATAATTTAACATAAACAAAAAATACTTTAAACTGATTTAATTTTCCACTTATGACAATATTTAACTGTTTTTGAATAGAAATAATAAATTAATATTTTTAAATTGAATTAAATTTTACAATAAAATAAGAATATATGAGAAAAAAACTTGTAGCAGGCAACTGGAAGATGAATAAAGATATTTCCGAATCGATTGACCTTATATCAGAAATTAATAAAGGATTAAACAGTTCTGTTTTCGATAAAGCAGACGTAATAGTATGTCCTACGTTCATTTCGATATATCCGGTATGTGAATATTTAAAACATTCAGAGATAAAGGTCGGAGGACAGAATATGTACAAAGAGACCGAAGGAGCATATACAGGAGAAATATCGGCAAAAATGCTGATTTCAGCAGGATGCAGATATGTAATTTTAGGTCATAGCGAAAGACGACAATATTTCGGGGAAAATGATACATTGATTAATCAAAAAATGGAAAAAGCAATAACGAGTAATCTAATACCGATTTTATGTGTTGGTGAAACGTTATCACAAAGAGAAGAAAACAAACATATACAAACTGTAACAGAACAAGTAAAAAGTTGCCTAACGGATATTAAGGCAAGTAATGAACAGGAAAAATTCATAATAGCATATGAACCTGTATGGGCAATCGGAACCGGAGTAAACGCAACCCCTGAACAAGCCGAAGAGATGCATTCGGAAATCAGAGGCATACTTAAAGAACTTTACGGTGAAGATATATCCGAGCAAATAAGGATACTTTACGGAGGAAGCATCAACGAAAAAAATTCAACTGATTTATTCAAAATGAAAAATATAGACGGCGGGTTAGTCGGAGGTGCGAGTATCAAAGCCGAATCATTTACAAAGATAATAAACTCCGTTCAATGATTAAAATACCAGATTAATTGGAAACTATTTTATTCACATTCATATTAATCTCTGCAATTTTATTTTTCTTCCGGTCTTTTTCAAGAACAACACAAATTTTCAAAATCAGCAAGCCGGAAGACAGGAGTTACAATAAACTACAAAGGATAAAGAATACCATATCAATCGCATTATTACAATCAAAGTTATTCAAGAAAAAATTTGCAGGTATTTTACACGCATTAATATTCTGGGGGTTTTTAGTCCTTTTACTTGTAATAATCGAAGATTTTTTAGAAGCATATATAAACAATTTTTCTTTTTCTTTTACGGGAAAGTTTTACAATCTAATAACAATTACTCAAGATTTATTTTCTTTAACTGTAACAGTCGCGGTGTTAATTTCACTTTTCAGAAGATACATTTTTACACCTTCAAGATTAAAAACAGAACGGGAGTCAAAAATTGATGCTGCAATAATTTTAGTATGGATATTTTTAATAATGATTACAACATTTGGTTCAAACATAGAAAGAATTAAGCTTAACACATCCGAAGGTATAAGACCAATATCAGAATTTTTGGCAAGAATAATAAGCGGCGATGGGTCGTATGAAATGTATAAAATATACTGGTGGTGTCACAATATCTTGATACTTGGTTTCTTAAATTATCTTCCCTATTCAAAGCACTTTCATATAATTTCATCAGTACCGAATACATTTTTTTCTAATTACAGGATAGAGCCGAAAAATGTAATTAATCCATTAAATCTTGAAGATGAAACAGTTCAGCATTTTGGAATAAAAGACATTAAAGATTTTACATGGAAGGGATTATTAGACAGTTACACATGCACAGAATGCGGAAGATGCACGGAAGCGTGTCCAGCAAACAAAACAGGCAAAAAGCTCAATCCGAAATTAATAATTACAAATACAAGAAAGAGAATCAGTGATTCTGCAATGTTTTTTATTAACAAAGAAGAAACAAATCCTATTTACAAAAAATCATTAGTACCAAATTACACAACACAAGAAGAATTATGGGCATGCACTACATGCGGCGCATGCACGGAAGAATGTCCGGTAATGATAGAGCATTTAAATTATATAACAGGTATGCGAATGTATTTAACCATGATGGAATCAGATTTTCCTTCCGAATTAAATACTTTATATAAAAATCTTGAAAACAACGGTTCTCCATGGGCATTCGATCCGGAGGAAAGAAACAGATGGATAACCGAATTTATATTAGAATGCGAAACGGAGAGAATAAGAAGCAGTTTAATAAAATTATCAGAGCCGGAAGGAAAAGACAAAATCGAGATTATATACTGGGTGGGATGTGCCGGAGCATTAGATACTAGATACGTAAACGTTACAAAATCATTTGCTAAAATTTTATCAAAAGCCGGTGTGAGATTCGGTGTACTTGGTAACGAAGAGAAATGCAACGGTGATACAGCAAGGCGACTTGGCAATGAATATCTTGCACAGGAATTCATAAAAGCTAATATAGAGACATTCAAAAAATACTCGATAAAAAAAATTGTAACTACCTGTCCGCACTGTTACAATTCTTTAAAAAATGAATATCCTAAATTCGGTATTGACCTTGAAGTTTATCATCATTCTGAATATATTAATAAACTTTTAAATGAAAGAAAATTTATTCCGAAAACATCAGGTAAAATAACAGAAATA
>VGWA01000045.1 GCA_016873795.1 Ignavibacteria bacterium | reverse complement strand
TTTCATTTATTTCCGGCTCCGAATCACCTTTCGGAGTAAGTATAATCATATCATTCATTCTGATATCGTATGTATAGTGTTTAACACCTTCTTTTTCATAATCTCTCGGCAATAATTTTCCTTCAAGGTAGATTTTACTGCCTTTTTTCAGATACTTTCCGCATATTTCAGCAAGTTTGCTCCATGCCGTTATATTATGCCATTCTGTTTTTTCGATTCTTTCACCTTTATCGTTTGTAAAAGCATCGTTAGTAGCGAGAGTAAAACGGCATACGGCGGTTCCATTTTCGAGATATTTAACATCCGGGTCTTTTCCAAGATTACCAATCAATACTACTTTGTTTAGTCCTCTTGCCATAAAATTCCTTTCTTATTGTTTTTTTAAAATAAAATGATGTAAAGTTGTTGTTTCGAGAAAATAAAAATTGTATTTATTAACTATCAGAATATCTCTTAATTCATTTATATTAACATCTTCGGGAACTGCAATTTTATCTGTATAAGCAGATTTATCTGCATCATAAATATATATGCCGTCCTTAGTCAGAATATAAGTCAAATCGTTATTAACAGAAAATGAAATTATACTGTTATGTTTCAGGGATGTAATAAAATTTCCGAAGTTGTCGAATATCATAATTGATTTCAGGTTATTGTCCTGAATATAAATTCTGTATCTGTTGTCTTTAAGAATTTTTACCGGTTTACCGAGTGCAGAAGTACCTTCACCGAATGCTCCGAAAAACTGTACCGGTACGGACTGGTTATTGATTCTCCTGAAAATAACGATTCTGTTATTATCGCTGTCTATGACGTACAGATTTGTGGAATTAACAAGTACGGATGATACAGGTCTTCGGAATTTCATATATTCATCATAATTTTCTTCCCAGGTATACAAAGACCACAAGTAACCGAGATTCTGGTCGAACCTCTGGATTCTCTGATTATTTCCGTCGCTTACATAGATATCCAGTCCCGACGAACCGTCTATGGAGGTTGGTGAATCAAACTCCCCGTCTCCCCAGCCTTTTCTTCCTATTCTCTTGATTTCTTTTAGGTTTTCGAAATATTTAATAAGTTCATTGGAACCTTTATCAAGCAGGTAAATATTATTCTTTGCATCTGATGTAACAGACACAGCTTCATTAAATCCGGAAATTTCTCCCTGTTTTACAAGAAGCGAGTCGGAATTTCCGAGTATGGTGCCGAATAATATCAAAAACAAAAAATTCATATTCTAAAGTATTAAACCCAAACCGAGTGCTTTATAATTCAAATAATTATTATAATATTGACCTTTATAATCTTTTCCGTCATAATATGTAAAGAAAACAACAATTCCTTTTGAGTCTTTTTTTCCCAATCTGATTCCGGTTTCAAGGTTTTCGTTCAAATAAGTTTTACCGTTTACTCTAAACAATTTCAAATCATTTGAAAAATATACAGAAAATATTTCATTAAAAAAATAGTTAAACTCAAACCCATATTCCAGCGATATTTTACCGAAGTCGTCTGGTATTGTATGAAACAGAAAATTGACGGACAGCATATTTTTCAGATACAAATTATCAGTCAATTGATTTTCTATAATTCCCGACAAATCCGCAAATTCCCTGCTGTAAACGAATGGGGTAAAAATCGTATCGCTGCGCGGATATTGGTGTCCGTCTTCGAGATGTGCAGATATATGTGATATTCTGACTCTGACGGAAAGGTCGGACTGTGAAATTTTTTTCTTGAAATTAAAATTCACACCGAACATATAGTCGATTGCATCTACGGGAAACTTAAAATTATCCTCAGTCCGAAGATATGAATAAGTAAAAAGGTCGGCGCCAATCGAGTACTGCATATCGTCTTTTTTTAATCCAATGACATCGGCTGAAATGCCGATATTGGCGTACAAATAATTTTTATTAAGGTCTTTAAAGAAACCGTTTTTTGCTTCGATGACCGATGCTCTTACAGGTTTGAAAAGATTATCGAAAGAAAAGAAATAGATACTGTCTTTTTTTGCGATAGACTTTGAGGAAACAGCGAAAATCAAAGCGAAAATAAAAAAAATACTTTTAATCTGTTTCACCAATACTAAATTATCTTTTGAATCAATTTAAACATTTCGAAAAGCAGCTGCGGATAGAAGCCGAATACCAGAGTGCCAAGAACACAAACTACATTTGCTGCAAAGAAAAGCATATTTCCTTTTAAATAATTTTTTTCTTCGGGTATCTCCGTTTTACTATCCATAAACCACATATACACAATAATTCTCAGATAATAATAGACCGAGACAACGCTCATCAGAATTGCAACAACGGACAACCATATCAGATTAGCTTTAATTGCAGCATAAAACAGGTAGTATTTGCCCCAGAACCCTGCAAGCGGCGGAATACCGGCAAGTGAAAACAAATAGATAGTAAATATCACAGTGAATACAGGACTACGTTTTGCGAGTCCTTTATAGTAACCTATATCTATGTTCGAGAAATCTTTTCCGTCTGCTGTTTTTCCTTCGAAATGCGAAACGATAAGAAATGAGCCGAGCTGCATAAATGTATAGGCAAGCAGATAGAATGTAACTGCATCGAGAGTATGTATATTCATCGATGTAATACCCACGAGCAGATATCCGGCACTTGCAATAGAAGAATAAGCAAGCAGTCTTTTGAGATTATTCTGTACAAGAGCAACAACATTACCGATAACCATAGTAAGAACGGCAATTACAGAAAACATCAGTGTCAGGTCCGATGGATGCATAATAATAATAATCGGAGCCAGCGTTCCCGCTGCCGCAATTTTTCCGGAAGTGGACATCATACCGCTGACGACGGTAGGAGCCCCGTCATACACATCCGGAATCCACATCTGAAAAGGAAACAAGCCGATTTTAAAGAAAAAGCCGATAAGAAACAAGGCAAAGCCGACGAGAAAATAAGGATTAAAAAGAAAGTTCGGATTACTTTTAATTGCTGTTAAGTTCAAAGGATTTTCGATTCCTTTTGTCAATCCGGTTCCGTACATAAGTGATATTCCGAGCAAAATAAATCCTGTAATAAAGGCACCCAACAGAAAATATTTAAGAGCACTTTCATTCGATTTTAGTCTTCTTCTCATCAAACCCGCGAGAATATAGAAAGATACCGACATCAGTTCCAGTCCGATAAAAATTACGAGCAAATCATTAGCATAGAGCATAGTCAGCATACCGGCGGCAGAGAATAAAATTATATAATAAAATTCACCGAAATTAATATCCTGTTTTTTTAAATAATTTTTTGATGCAAGGAAGGTAATAAAAATTCCCAGCATGGATAAAACCGAAAAAGCTATTGTATACCTGTTAATACGGAGATACGAATGCAAAATTTCCTGAGTACGTGCAATTTCAGGATCATTTATTAGTATATAAAACAAAGATGCAATTACTGCTGCAATAGTAAGCATAGAAAAGCCGGATACAATTTTCTTATTTTGTTTTGTGAATAAATCCAGAAATAAAGTAACTACCGACAGTACTATAAGCAGGATAAACGGATACAGATATTTAACGTCCTGACTACTCAGCATAAGCTTTATTTTTGGTTTTTTTGATTAATTCGTACGAATAATAAATTAACAGGGCTGTGCCGGCACCGATAATGTTGGCAAGGAAATCATAGAATTCACATGTTCTGTTACGTACAAATTTCTGATGGTATTCGTCCAGAGCACCATATAGCGCGGTAAACAGCAATGCAAAAACAAGATAATTTTTCTTTAATCCTGAACTGAAATTCTGATTTTTCAAACTATAGACAAACAGGAAGAACATAATAAAATAAATTCCGAAGTGTGCCATTTTATCTGAAATTTCGATTTTTAAATCCGGCAGAGAATTTCCTGGGATAGATGACAGGATGAAAATTAATACGCAATAAGCTATAATCGGCAGGTGATATTTAATTTTGTTATGAGTTTTCAATTAAGCAAATCCAATTTTACTTTTTCTATTTCTTCGATTAATTCGGAAGCAGCAGTAGAGCTCTGCCCCGATTTTTCGTACAAATTATCTCCACATTTGCCGTGTATATAGCATCCGGCAAACGCCGATTCGAGCGGTTTACCGCTTTGTGAGAGCAGAGAAGCAATAATTCCGGAAAGAACGTCCCCGCTTCCGATAGTCGCGAGATTTTCTTTTCCCGTAGGATTAATTAAAAATATTTCACCGTCGGTAATTATAGTCGGTGAATTTTTAAGAACCAGAATGACTGAGTATTTTTTTGCAAAGTCAGTTGAAACGTCGTAAAGATTTTTTTTAATTTCATCGAGCGGAATGCCTGTCAGTGCGGAGAATTCCCCGTAATGCGGAGTAAGAATAATTTTCTTATCATTCTGTTTAAGAACATCGGAGTGATTTTTAAACGCCTGAACTGCGTCAGCATCAACGACAAAATATTTATCATTCAAGCTGATTATTTTTCTGACGAGTGCGAATGTTTCCTCATTTTTTCCCGAGCCCGGACCTATCAGCACCGCATCGCTCCATTCGATTCGTTTTTTTATTTCCTGATAATCGAGAATCGAGAGAGTATTTTCATCCGTTTGTTTATACGAGGTTGTAATCACTTCGGTAGTTTTAATTTCCATAATATCGGCGAGGCATTGGGGAACTCCGAGAATAACCGCTCCGCTGCCTGTTTTCAGAGCCGACAAAGAAGCCATATATACTGCGCCCGATAATCCCGGCGAACCGCCGAGAACAAACAATCTCCCGTTATTGTATTTATGCGAATTAATATCTCTTAAAGGAATATTTTTACTAACATCATCCTTTTCGACTTCGAATATTTTTTTAGTATTAAATCTTGTAAATTCAGCAGCAGGTATTCCGATATCTATAATATCAATTTTTCCGCTTTTTTTTCTTCCGTCGAGAAACAGCGAATTAAATTTTTGCACACCCATAGTCAGCGTAACGTCGGCGTTGAGGCAGTCCTGACAATCCATAAAATCATCCAGTCCGCTGATGGCATCTACCGAGATAATATATTTACATTCGAGTTTATTAATTTCGTCAAACAGCAATTTTATTTTTTCTTCAAGTTCGCCCTTATATCCGATTCCGAAAACCGCATCTATTATTAATGATTCCGGAGATAACAAACTTTTAACAGCGTTCAGGTTTTCATAATTAATAACATTAATTCTCTTGTTATTTAAGTTTTTTAAAATATTATAATTAGTCAGTGCATCCCCTTTCAGTTCGCTTTCGGGATAGAGTTGTAATAAGGTCAGATTTATTTCATTAATCAACAGATGTCTTGCGATAACAAAACCGTCGCCGGCGTTATTTCCCTTCCCAGTGAGAAGAATAATATTCTTAACGGATTTTTTTTTGCAGAAATCGGTAATATACCCTGCAGCTCCCTTACCCGCATTTTCCATAAGAATCAGCGATGGAATATTTAATTTTTCGATTATAATTTTTTCCGCTTCGAGGAGTTCTTTATTGAAAAAAACATTTTTCATATCATCCTTTGATTACTTGTTTCATTTTTTTAATAGTACCGGTTTTATCTTCCGATTTAAAGATAGAATTCCCGCAGACAAGTATATCAGCACCTGCGTCGGCAATTTTTTTGATGTTATCGAGTCCGATACCGCCGTCGACCTCAATAAGAGTTTTGGCATTGTACAGTACAATCATATTTTTTAGTTCGATAATTTTATCGAGTGAATAGCGGATGAACTTTTGTCCTCCGAATCCCGGATTAACGCTCATTATCATGACAAAATCCAGATATTTCAAAATATCCTTCAGCAGGAATACAGAAGTCGAAGGATTAATTGCAACACCTGCCTGAGCACCCTTTTCTTTAATTGTGTTTATTAGTCTATCGAGATGAACGACATTTTCATAATGAACGGATATGCAATCCGCTCCTGCATCGATGAAATCGTTGATACACATTTCAGGATGTTCAATCATCAAATGCACATCGAGTTTCAATTCAGTAATTTTATTCAGTGCTTTCACGACCATAGGACCGAAAGTAATATTCGGTACAAAATTCCCGTCCATAACATCGCAGTGAATCATATCTACGCCCGCATTCTCGACTTCGTGAATTTCATCTCCGAGTTTAGAAAAATCTGCGGATAAAATCGAAACACTTATTAATTTATTAATTTGGTTTGTCATTATTATTTTTGTTAATTTTATCCTGTCCTTCAGTTTCCTTTTTTTCTTTATCTTCCGTTTTCTTATTTTCTTTTACAGGTTCTTTCGGTTTTGTAGGAATTTCTTCCTGAATAATTTCATTTGTACTTTCTTCCACCGGTTTTTCCGTTATTGTTTTTTTCTTTGCTACGACTAAATCCACCGATGTATCCTCTTTTGCCGATTTATCTTTCTTTGGATACTGGTCTAAAATCTGTCCGGGAGGTTGGTCACTTTGCTGATAAGTAATTTTTCCGAGTTTTAATTTTTTTTCTATGATTGTTTTTTTTACTTCATCTATATTTCTGCCTACGAAATTCGGTACTATAATATTTCCCAGAAGCGGACCATTGCTTACAATTAAATCAATTTTAGTTGATTTTTTAACTTTGCTTCCGGGTTGAATCACCTGTGATATTACGACATCTTCCGCAAACTCATGTGAAAATTTTTTTGCAATTTCCCCTATTTGCAGACTGCGTTGTTCAAGAGCAAATTTCGCGTCTCTGAGGGTTCTTCCGGTAAGTTTAGGTACGTCAACAAGTTGTTCACCGCCTGTAATTGTCAGATATACTCTTCTTCCGCTCTTTACTTCCTGCTGATTCTGGGGATTCTGGTCTATAACCAATCCGATAGGTTTAGTTTCATCATATCTGATATCGCCCTGTTTGACATCCAATCCGGCATCTTCGAGTATTTTTTTGGCTTCCATAAAGTTCATACCGATTACATTCGGTACGATGACAGTACGTGAATGTTTGACATAAATCGGCATAATCAGGTAATTAAACAACAAAATTAAAACGACGAGAATGCCTGCCAATATTGAAAGTTTCTTGAGCATTTATGTAAATTAAATAACTTATCAATTAAAATAAATTTAATAATTCAGCACAAATGAATTACGAGTAACGAGTGACTCCTGTCATCCCTTGCAAAAGGGGGGGTACCCGCTTGCCTGACTTTAGGTGGATCATCCATATGATTATCCTTGATTCATATTCAATGCATTCATCCTGAATCCTCGAGACATTCATATGTTTCATTGTTGTTATTTTTTTAGTTTAAAAATATAATATTAATTGTAAATGTTAAATGATTGACGGTAGATTTGTTGACTGGTTGACTGGTTTTTTGAAGTATCTCCGTGTTCGCGGTAATGACAAAAGAAGAAGGTGTTTTTTAAATTGTGGATTGAATAAGTATTATATTTTATTTATATTTACACAAATTTATTAAATTTATTACGGAGAATAATAATGGGAACAAGAAATTTTAAATCCTATCTGATGATAGGTTTACTGCTTGCTTTTATTGCAATTTTATTTGCAGGTTGTACTTCACCGGAACTTGAAACCGGAAAACTGGCTTACAGAAACAAAGAATATGAAAAAGCTGTAACCAATCTGGAGAAAGGTCTGGCGATTAATAAAGACGACTCTGAAGGATGGTATATGCTTGGTCATGCATATTCTCTGCTCGGAAGGTATGAAGAAGCAGCCAATGCCATTAATAAAAGTCTGGCTATCAGCGATAAATATTCACAGAATGTACTTGCATTATGGGCTGAATTGATTAATAACGGAGCATCGAATTTCAATGACGGAATTGCTGCTGAAAAGAGAAAAGATTCGGCTCTTACAAAGACTTTGTATACAAGAGCATTAAACAGTTTCATAGGGGCATCATACATTATTCCCGACAGCATAAAGTCTTATAAATATATCGGAGAAACATATCTTGCATTGAACGAAAGAGAAAAAGCAATGGACATTTTCAATAAAATACTGGAAAAGTCCAAGAGCAAAGAAGATGCAGAAAAAGTTGCTGCAATATTATATGATGTAGGAATGGGAATGGTAAAAATCGAAAACTTCAATGCAGCAGCCGAAACATTCCAGAAAATTATGGGTATGCAATACTTGCCGAAAGATGATCAGTACTGGGAGGCATCCGCATATTTCTATGCACTTTCTAAAGCCGCAATCGGAGCAAAAATGCGGGATGATAATCCCGACAGCGACGACTATAAACAACCTTTTAATGAAGCATTAAACGTATTAGAGCCGCTTTCAAGAACACTTGTCAAAAAAGACATAGAAGTGAGAGTTTGGGAATTGCTTGTGAACGTATATGCAAGTCTGGGCGATAACGTTAAGGCGCAGGATGCATTAAAGAAAAAAGAAGAATTAGAAAAACTTCAAAACAATAATTAATTGGATACACAAAGAAAATCATCGGGCAGTATTTGGTTCTGGGGAATATTTATTTCCCTGCTGATTTTTGCTTTATTGTTTGCAGGAATCTCTTTTATTTTTCTTGCGGGTTCAATTTTGAAAACTTCCGAAAAATCCTACAAGTATGAAACTATCAGAGACGGTTCGGGAAAAATTGCAGTAATTGAAATTGATTACACTATTTTTAAATCCGAGCCGCTCATAAGACAATTGAAAAAATACAGAGATGACAAATCGATTAAGGCGATAATTCTCAGAATAGATTCTCCCGGCGGAGGCAGTGCGGCTTCTTTCGAAATGTACGAAGAGGTCAGAAGAACACGGGAATCGGGTAAACCAGTAATAGTAAGCCACGGCTCTATTGCAGCAAGCGGCGGATATCTTGTTTCCTGCGGAGGTAATATAATTGTTTCCAATCCTTCTTCAATCACCGGCAGCATAGGCGTGATAGCAACGTTTACAACCGTTTACGAGTTACTCGATAAAATCGGCATTAAAGAAACATCCATAGTCAGCGGTGAATTTAAAGATACAGGCAGTCCTTTCAGGGAAATGAGAGAATCGGAAAAGAAGTATATACAGGAAATTATAGACGATACATTCGAGCAGTTTTTTGATATTGTTGCAAAGGAAAGAAAAATTGACCGTGAGAAATTAAAAACGATTGCAAATGGACGGATTTATACAGGAAGGCAGGCAAAAGAACTCGGATTGGTTGATACACTCGGAACGTTTGAAGATGCCGTAAAAATTGCCGCTGACCTTGCGGGGATTACCGGAGAGCCGACTCTTGTTAAAGAAGTTAAAGAAAGAAATATTATAGAATTCTTTTTAGAGTCCAATTCTTCCAATAGTTTCAACATATTAAAAAATGACTTATATAAAGAAATATTTAATAAACCACTAATTCAATATAAATTTGAACCATAAAAAAAATTATGACCAGAGCACAAATTGCTGCAAAAATATCTGAAGCTACAGGATTAAGCAAGAAAGAAACCGATATAGTAGTTGAAGGTTTTATCAGCTGCGTTATCGACTGTCTCAAAGAAAACGATACTATAGAGATTCGAGGCTTCGGAACCTTCAAAAATATAATCAGGGAACCGAGAGTTGCTAGAAATCCTAAAACAGGTGAATCGATAAAACTCGAGAAAAGATATATTCCCTATTTCAAAGTATCGAAAGAATTCAAAAACACAGTACAGGAAAATTTAAGGAAAAAAAATAAATAAACTAAAATTAAAGAAAGGAGAAAAGCAGATTAATGCCTTGCGGTAAAAAAAGAAAACGGGCAAAAATGTCAACCCACAAAAGAAAAAAAAGACTGCGTAAGAACAGACATAAAAAGAAATTAAGATAATAATTTAATATAGTAATACACCGGATAAATCAAATATAAAAAAAATCAGCAGTTATTTACAATAATAACAAATTCACCTTTCTCTTTAATCAGAGATAAATTTTTCACAACAATTCCAAGATTTATATTAACAACTTCTTCGAATTTTTTCGATAATTCCCTGCATATTGACACTTCTCTGTTTCCGAAATATTTATGACAATCCGAAAGGGTTTTTTTTATTCTGTATTTGGATTCATATATTACGACGGGCATCATAATTTTTTTCAAGCCGATAAACGTTTTTTCCCTCCCCTTTTTTACAGGCAAAAATCCCTGAAAGTAGTAACGGTTTACCGGGAATCCGCATAGAACAAGTGAATGAGTCAGGGCACTCGCTCCTGGAACAGATTTAATGTTTATGTTTTCTTTTATGCATTCATTTATCAGAATCGAACCGGGGTCAGATATACAAGGCGTACCGGCTTCGGATATCAGTGCCAACGAGTTTCCGTCTTTCAACATTGTTATTATTCTGTTTAATTTACTTTTTTCAGTAACCGAATAATAACTCAGTAATTTTGTTTTGATTCCGTATTTATCGAGAAGTATTTGTGTCTTTCTTGTATCTTCCGATAAAATATAATCCACTCCATCCATTATCAACAGGGCTCTGTATGAAATATCGAGCAGGTTGCCAATGGGAGTAGAAACAATATACAGACATTTTTTTTCTGTTTTCAGGCTGCCGAATTTATCGAAACTTATTTCGTTTTTAAAATTAACTTGTTCCAACAAGATATTTTTTTGTAATTTAATATTAAAATAAATATATTTATTTTGTTAATAAAGTAAAAAACATTAATGTTTACAATGAATTTATTTAACAAAAGATTAAATAAATTATGTTAGTAATAGGAAAACACCCTGTCTTAGAACTTCTGAAATCCACTCCGAAATCACTAAACAAAATTATTTTATTAAAAACATTAAATCCCGAGAGAAAGTCCAGAGAAATAGTACGTTTGGCTGAAGAAAACAGCATTAGGATTTTATATTTGAGCAGAGAAGATTTCGGCAAATACTTCAATAATAAAAATAAAAGTGAAGGGATCACACAAGGAGTTTTAGGATTCATAAAGGAATACAAATACTTCACGTTAAAAGAAATTATTAAAAAGGCAGAGAAAATTCCGAATCCCTTGTTATTAATACTGGACGAAATTACCGATCCTCATAATATGGGAGCAATAATACGCTCTGCAGTATGTCTCGGAGCAGACGGCATAATTATTCCGAGGCATAATTCGTCAGAAGTCAATCATACTGTGATTAAGACATCTTCCGGGTCAGTTAATTTCATTCCGATAGCAAAAGAGACCAATATTTCGAATTCAATAGACGCATTGAAGTTTAAAGATTTTACGGTTATAGGCACCGACTCTTCAGCAAATCAGACGATTTTTGAAATTGATTTTAAAAAGCCGGTTGTACTTGTTATCGGAAGTGAGGGTAAAGGTATCAGGAAAAAAGTCCGTTCCAGATGTGATTTATTAACACGTATTCCGCTTATGAACAGAATAGAATCTTTAAATGCTTCGGTATCAGCGGGTATTTTCCTCTACGAGATATTCCGGCAGAAAAACAGTTAATCCGTTTCCCCTTTTTTTCTGCTTGGAAGAGGTATGTTGTATTTGGACATCAGTTTATAGAGATGACTTCTTTGAATCTTCAGAGCTTCGGCAGTCTGGCTGATATTATATTTGTAATCATTCAGCATTTTTTCCAGAAAAATCTTTTCGGATTCATTCTGGTACTCATTTAAACTCATATTCCTGCTGAAAAGGTCTGCAAATATTTTGTTGTATTTTGTAACGGGCAGTTCGATGTCTTCCGATGTAATTTTATTTTTGTCGGTGGTAAATATCAGCCTTTCTATTGTATTTCTTAATTCCCTTACATTACCGGGCCAGCGGAATTGTTGAAAAAGTGAAACAGCATCGGGAGTGAAAGTGATTTCAGGAATATTATAGGCTTTACAAATTTTGCTTACAAAATATTTGACAAGGTCTTCGATATCTTCCGGTCTTTCTCTTAATGGCGGAACATTAATTCTGAGAACATTTATTCTGTGATATAATTCACCAATGAACCTGCCTTCCGTTATTTCGTTTTCTATATCTTTATTTGTGGAAAAAATAAATCTTGCATCAATTTTTATTTCTTCACTCTGGAAACTTCTTGTAAATTTATTTTCTTCAATGACTTTCAGTATTTTTGTCTGAGCATCGATACTTAGATGGCTGATTTCGTCGAAAAAAATTGTTCCTCCGTTTGATTCTACAATTTTACCCGGATTTTTAATTTCGTCATCTGCATATTTTCCAAATAATATTTCTTCTATGTTGCTGTCCGTTAAAGCAGCGCAGTTAATTGTTGTAAAAGGTTTATCCGCATTTCTTGAGTTCAAATGTATTTGATTTGCTACAAGCATTTTTCCGGTACCGCTTTCGCCGGTGATTAATACATTCAGATTGACATCTGCATATTTTGTGATTAATGTTCTTACTTCGTTTATTGACGTACTCGAGCCGATTATCCTGTTTGCTTCTATTAACTCGCTTCGCATTCTGTTTATCTGAGCTTTTGATTTCTTATATTCGATGGCATTTCTGACTGTAAGTTTTAGTTCATGCAAATCCGGAAGTGGTTTCTGGATAAAATTATATGCTCCTTTTTTTGTTGCTTCAACTGCATTTTCAATATTTCCGTGTCCGGATATCATAATGATGACAAGTTCCTTATTAATTTCCATCATTTTTTCCAGTACTTCTATTCCGTCCATTTTCGGCATTTTTATGTCAAGCAGAACTAAATCATATTCACGTTTTTTAATTTTTTCAATAGCTTTCAGCCCGTCTCTTGCTGTCGATACTTCATATCCGTTGTATGTCAGAAACATAGACAGACTGTCGAGTATGCTTTGTTCGTCATCTACTATTAAAATACTGTTCATAATTTTATTTATTTATTATATTAGATACAATTTTCCCAGAAAGAAAGCACAGCGGTACTCCCCCGCCCGGATGAGTATTCCCGCCTGCAAAGAATAAATTCCTGTATTTATTCGAACGATTCCGTGTTCTCTTAAACATAGTCTTTAATGAATTAGAAGACAAACCGTAAATCGAGCCGTTTTCGCAATTATATAAATTTAAAAAATCAGAAGGACAAAATATATTGCAAAATTTTATTTTTTTTTCGATATCTGTTCCAAACTCTTTTATCCTTTGAATTATTTTATTTTTGTACATTTCTTTGTTTTCTTCCGACCATTCGAAATTGTTGCTTATGGAAGGAGCATTCACCAATACAAACCAGTTTTCATGTCCCCGAGGAGCATCGTTTTCATCCGTTCGGCTTGTAATGCATATATATATTGTCATATTTTCAGCAGGAAGTTTTTTGATGAATAAATCGTTAAACTCTTTTTCGTAGTCATCCGAATATAAAATATTATGGTGTTGTAATTTTTTGTTTTTTCCTTCTATTCCCATCAGCATTAAAAAACCTGATAATGACCAGTCGGTATTTTCAAGATACTTCTTTCCCGTTAAAGATGAGTTATTCGTAAAATTACTTAATAAGACATCGAAATTTTTAATTTCTTTAATACTTCCTGATTTGTTTTCTGTTATTACAGTTGTGATTACGTCATTATTATTTTCGATTCCCTTCAGTGATGCGTTGTAATTTATTTCAATTCCCCTGTTGTTACATAATTCAACCAGCGAGTCTGCAAGTTTCTTTATACCGGATTTAACATAATAAGGTTTAAACATATATTCGACGTATGCGATTATTGAAAACAACTGCGGTGTCAGAAAAGGAGACGAACCGTTATAAGTGGCAAATCTGTTAATTACATTAATTAATTTTTTATCCTTGAAAAATTTATTCGCTCTGGTATTCAGACTTTTTTTTGAGGTAAATTTTCTGAAATATCTGATTCCGTCCGCATTAATGAAATTTCTTAATTTAAATTCTTTTGTCAGGAAATATTTTTCAGAGATTTTATATAACTTTCTGCTGAATTCCAGAAAATTTTTAAAAGCATTCAATTCATCATTTCCGAATCTTTTTGTAATTTCTTCGGAGAGTTTTTCCGTATCCGAATACGAATCAAACATTGTTCCGTCGCTCCAGA
Organism: Ignavibacteria bacterium; assembly: GCA_016873795.1. Classification (GTDB taxonomy): domain Bacteria; phylum Bacteroidota; class Ignavibacteria; order Tepidaquicellales; family Tepidaquicellaceae; genus VGWA01. The sequence goes on along the minus strand of VGWA01000045.1, from coordinate 4,482 downwards.
AATACCTGCATGTTTTTTCGAGTTCATTCAGTTCCGCATAGTCATTAATATTTTCATCAATATCTTCAAAAAATTTTTTTAAGACAAATGGCATTGTAATCAATGTAGGCCCGGTATCAAACCTGTATCCGTCTTTTTTGTATTCATTTACTTTTCCGCCGGCAAAATCGTTTTTTTCGTATATGACTACATCATGTCCGTATTTATTTAAATACAGAGCGCTGACTAGACCTCCGATACCTGAACCTGAAATTATTATTTTCATTTATAATTTTTTACAGCTCAATTATTGTAACTCCCGTATCCCCCTCATTCCAATTACCATATCTGTAAGATTTTATTAAATTGTTTTTTGATATTATTTTTCTCACTTCACTGCGCAATTTACCTGTACCTTTTCCGTGTATTATAGATATTTCTTTGATACCCTCGTTCACTGCATTAATTATGAATTCTTCGACCAAATCTTTTATTTCTTCCGGATATTTTCCTCTTATATCCAGTTTTGTTTCGATAATTTTGTTTTTAATTGTCGTAACGGTATCATAGTTTCTGTATTTTTCCATCTCGGCATTATCAGCCGGTTCAATATCGGCAGGATTTACTTTCATCGGTATTCCGTTGATTTCAATTATAATTTTATCTTTTTTAATTTCCATAATTTTTCCGGTCATTTGTAAATCCTTATGTCTTGCTAAATCATCTGTATGAAACTCATATATTCTAACAGTCGCAGCTTCTTCTGATTTTAAAATTTTTTCACTTTCTTTTTTGAAGTCGGCTTTTATCTGTTTCGGAGAAAGTTTACCGGATTCTTTAATTTCTTTTATTGTTTTTTCTATTATTTTATTTGCCTGTTTCAATATTTCCGATGCTTCGTCGTTGGCATTTTTTATAATATTTTTTTCTTTTTGTTTAATTTCCTTTACTTTCTCTTCATACATTTTCAACAGCCCCTCGAGCCGTTTTGAATTTTTATCATTTTTATCTTTTAATTCTTTATATTTCTGTTTTTGAGCATTCAAATCCTTGATGAGATTCTCGAGGTTATCGTCACTGACATTAATCAAGCTTCTAGCAAAATTCATCAGTTCAGGAGGAAATGCGAATTTATCCGCTATTTCAAATGTAAAACTCTGACCCGGAATACCGGTTACAAAATGAAAATTTGGAGACAGTGACGACATATCAAATTCGAGTGAAGCATTTTCAATATTCGGAGTATTATATGCGAATGATTTCAGATTGCCTGTATGTGTCGTAACAATTGTAATACTGTTTTTTTCTGATAAATATTTCAGTATTCCGGCGGAAAGTGCCGATCCGAAATTAGGGTCGGTTCCGGCACATATTTCATCTATCAGAATAAGACTTCTATTGTCCGTTTCCTGTAAAATTTTCTTTAATATTTTAAGATGCGAACTGAATGAGCTTAAATTATTTTCAATCGATTGTTCATCACCTATGTTAACGAATATTTTATTAAATATTCTCATTTTACTGTGTGATTCGCACGGAATGAGTATACCGGACTGAAACATCAGCTGCAGGAGTCCAATAGTTTTAAGCGCCACTGTTTTTCCGCCTGCATTCGGACCTGTGATAACAAGCGTATTAAAATTCTTTCCTATGTTTAAATTCAGCGGAATGATATTTTTTCTCTCCAACCCCTGCAGTAAGAGAGGATGGTATGCATTTACGAGTTCGGTTTCTTTATCGGAGAATTCCGGACGGGAAGAAATTAAAACCACGGAGTATCTTGCTTTTGCCTGAAGGTAATCCAGTTCACCGAGTATCTCGCAATTTCTTTTTAGTTTTTCGTAATTTACAGAGATTTCTTTGGTTAATTCCGTAAGTATTTTTTCTATTTCCCTTTTTTCTTTAAAACTCAGTTCGGTTATTTCGTTATTCAGTTCGATTGTTTCTCCGGGTTCAATGTAAACTGTAATTCCCGAAGCGGATGTGCTATGAATAATTCCCGGAACTTTTCTTTTATTTTCTATTTTAACGGGAATAACGCTTCTACCGTCTCTGAGTGTTACGATATCATCTCTCGAAAATTCGCTTTCGGACAGATTTTTCAGAATCCTTTGCAGCAGTTTTCTCAGAGTTTCCGATTTCTGGTTAATTTCGTTTCTGATTTTTTTCAATTCTGCACTGGCAGTATCTTTTACATTTCCGTTTTCATCGATTGTGTATACTATATGGTGTTCCAGAGTATTATCAGCAAATAATTCCGATGCGATGCCGGAGAGTATTTTTAATTTTGCTGTTTCCTGAGTGGTTTTTCTTTTAAAATATGTTTTTATATTTCGCGAAAGACGCAGAAAGTCCAGTATCCACAGAAATTTATCCTGAGGTATATGACTGCCTTCTATTTTAGAGTTGGATAATAATTCACCAATATCTTTCAAACCTGTCAAGTCTAAATAAGTATCCAAATCAATAATGCGGCGCATTTCTTCGGTTTTGTCGAGTTCAGCATTTAAATCATTTTCGTCGGTAATGAATTCAATATTTTCCGTTTTTCTTATACCCAAGTCGGAATAACAATAGGTTTTAATCTTTTCGATTACTTTATTGAACTCGAGTTTATTTTTTACATCATTCAGATTCATCCGGATTTATTTTTGTTGTATCTTTATAAAAAAAGTCTTCAAATGTTTTTCTTACGGGAGGAATATAATGAGTAACAAAAATATATGTCTTATACGAAAAATCAAAAACATAAGGATACAGTCCGGATTCTTTTTGAGTTTTTTCGGAAACGAAATTGAAATACACTGTAATCAATAATATAATGCTGATTAACAGAAATCCTTTAAAAGCTCCGAGAAATAATCCGAAGAATTTATCAGCGAATTTTGTAGCTCTGTTTGCACCTGATATTTTTCGGGCAATATAAATCGATATATTATAGACTACAATAAAGATTAATATAAATGAAACGACATCCATTATTTTCTTGTCTGAATAAATACTGAGCAGAAGATTGGTGAGGTAAGAATGGAATTTAACCGCCAGTAAAATCCCAGCAACGATACCTATTAGAGAAATGATACTTCTGAGGAAACCTTTCCTGAATCCTAAGAGAGAAAATATTATAACAAAGATGATTATTACAATATCAAGTTTATTCAAACTTGTTCAATTATTTGGGTTGAGTTTCGAACGGACTATTTCCTGCACCAAACTGCCTTCGATTTTTCCTTTAAGTTCTTTCATTGCCAATCCCATAATTTTACCAAATTCCTTTATATCCGATGCCCCTGTATCCGTAATTATTTTAGCAATAATTTGTTTTGCTTCTTCTTTTGAGATTTGTTTCGGCAGATATTCGCCGATAATATTCAGTTGAATTTTTTCCTGCTCTTCCAGGTCTTTTCTTCCTGCTTTTTCATAAATTTCAATTGCTTCTTTTCTCATTTTTGCTTGTTTTGTTAGCAATTGTATTTCTTCATCCGCAGTCATTTCGCGGTTCATTCCCGACTTATCCATTTTAAGTATTTCCGCTCTGATAGCTCTCAGAGTTAAAACTCTCTGAGAATCTTTAGACAGCATGGCTCTTTTTAAATCTTCGTTGATTTTATTTTTTAAAGACATATACGATTAGTTTGGAGGGTCATATCTGTTAATTTCCGCAAGATATTTTGATTTAGGATATTCGGTTTTGAATTCTTTAATAATTCTTTTAAGATTATCTGTATCTTTTGCGTAGAAATAGCATCTGATAGAATTATATATATACTCTTCATTTTTAAAATTATCTTTTGCCACTTTTGAGGCTTTTTCGAAATATTCGGCTGCATTTTTGTAATCTCCGTTTGCATCATACACCATACCTATTCCTGCAATAGAAGTGGATTTCAGGATATAATCCTTACCTCCGTAATCTTTAAAATAAATCAGAGCCGAGTTAAAATCCCGTAAGGCATAAAATGACTGAGCGAGCATTATTTTTGCCGTTTCTCCGCTTTCAGTAGAGCCGTAATTTTCAACAACATACAAAAGTCCTTTTGATATTCCAAGTGAATCACCGTAGATGGCTTTTTGATATTCGTTATTCATAAATGCTGTCTTTGCCTTATCCAGTTCGAGGGCAGCGGTTTCACTTTTTGCCGCCTGATTTCTGAGATAAATAAAGATTACAACAACTACTACAATGATACCCGTAATTATCGACCAGACAATTTTTTTATTTTTTTCGTAATAATCTATTGCATTATAATACATTTGCAATACTTTTTCGTCGCTTCTTTTAATTGCTTTTGCCATTTAACTTAATTTGTTTTAAATAAATGTAAAAATAAACAAATTAAAGGTAAAACTAAATGTAATTTACATTATACGAATTACATTTTTGTCACCTATAATCGGATAATTTTTTATGTTCGGAATGGATGTTGGTTATCAGTAAACCTTGTATATTTATTAAAATCAGTTATTTCCGTCTATTTTACCTTTTTCCATTTCTTTGAAGAG
>VGWA01000044.1 GCA_016873795.1 Ignavibacteria bacterium | reverse complement strand
ATGAGCTTGCGGGTATCAGAGTATATGCGTCCAGATAGCTTAACTAATCACACTTTTCCGGTGCCTGAATAAGTGTCTGTTATTGATATGTTTTTCTATTAAATTTATTAACGCGTTAAGGTCTAAAGAGTTTTTATTTTTTTTAAATTAGATTTTCTTATTAATGTTGAAGTCAATAATCCGCCTAAAAAACCGAATATTGTAAATCCTATCAAATGATACACGAACATATAAACAGAAAAAGTCAAAGAAAAACCGCTTCTTGAAATTTCTTCGGATATTTTATTAACTACAGACATTTCGTTTTGATTAAAATTGAGGTTTAATTTTTCGAGTAACGGCAGAGCTTCCGAAATTGGATTAATATTACTGAACATAATCAATGTAAGATATATAACGGTTGTCAATATACCTGATAAGAGCCCGCATAAAAATCCGATAATTCCTCCGTCCTTGACCGATAATTCCATGTCAGTATTTTTAATTTGTTTAATGTAGGTAATTACACCCACTGCTGCGCCCAGAATTACACCTGCGCAGCACAGGAGATTTACGAAATTCAGAATCGGTGTTAAGTATAAAAAAGTCATTACGAGACTTCCGTATATAATCGGCAAGAGTCTGTTTCGGTTAGTTTTCATTTTTTTTCTTTCTTTTCAATATTGACTTAATTTCAGTAAAGAACAACGTAAAACCCGGTATAAGGTAAAATGTAAGTACGAATCCGGTCAAAAATCCGGTAATCGCTCTTGTAGTAAACGAATTCGGCAGTATTCCGGATATATCGAGTACTGCATCCGTAAAAAGTAACAGAACTGCCGTCAATAAAATCCAGATAGACGGAATGTCGGTAAACTTTTTTTTCTTAGATATAAGGGGGTAGGCAAGTGCTCCGGTAACGAAACCGATATATATCAGAAAACATCTTGAACAAACAGCAAGTTTATTTCCCCATAGAAAGTATGACCTGCTGTCTATCTGATGACAGGAGACGGAAAAAAAATCATAAATAAACCGGGAGATTATTAAGGAAAACCCGCCGATTTGTTTTAGAACCGGAGCCAGAACAATCAGTCCCAGCCATAAGCAGCTTAAAGTAAGAAAAATAAAATATACTTTTTTTTCCATATCGGTAGATTATTCAAAAATACGATAAAATTGCCGAATGTAAAATTAATATATTTATCTGTTGACTTTAATTATATTGTTTTGCATTTTCGTGTAAGAATGAAAAATCATAATCATATCCATACAATAATTAAATCACTAAAAACATGAAAGTAAAAATAACCGCAAGGCACTTTAAAGCCAAAGAATCTTTGAAAAAGTATGCAACAGAAAAAATTGAAGAGCTGGAAAGATACAATGAAAATATTTTGAACAGTGAAGTGATATTATTTTATGACAAACCTCCTCTGAACACAAAATACTGTGAAATAATTCTGAAGTTAAAGGATAAAATATTGACATGTACGGAGGGCAGCGACGAATTCACGCTATCCGTAGACAGGGCACAGGAGAAAATCAAAACACAGATTTATAAATATAAAGACAAGATAAAATCAAAAAAATATTCAAAACAAAAACGAATAATTAAAACAATTTAAAAACATTGCCTGACAGATTTGAAAAATTAAAAGAGGTAAAAAAGAAATTTATTACCGTAGAGTTCTTTTTTAAAGCAGCCGGAGAGCGCTTTAAGCTTGAACAAATAACAAAATTGGATATACCCAAACGAAAAAAAATTTTTGATAAGAATTTACATAGACCGGGATTGGCACTTGCAGGATACGTAGAATTATTTACTTATCAAAGAATACAGGTACTCGGAAATACAGAAATCAAATATCTTACTCAATTAAACAAAAAGAAAAGAATCGACTCTTTAATGAGGTTTTTTTCTTTTAATGTTCCTTGTGTAATAATTACCAATGATAACCCGCTGCCTGTTGAATTTATTCATATAGCACAAAAATTCAAAATACCTGTATTTAAAACACCGTATCCGACTACGAGATTCATATATCTTGTGTCTGATTTTCTTGACGACCAGTTTGCACCGCAGATAGTGATACACGGCTCATTTGTAGATGTCTACGGAATAGGTGTTTTGTTTTGCGGTAAATCGGGTATAGGGAAAAGTGAAATTGCACTGGATCTTGTTGAAAGAGGACACAGACTTGTTGCTGATGATGTGGTCTTAGTTTCAAAAAAAGGAGAAAGTGTCTTAATGGGGTCAGGAACCGAATTTGTTCAGCATTTTATGGAAATAAGAGGTCTCGGAATTATAGACATCAGAAAGGTTTTTGGGATAAGAGCTATTCGGTTTCAGAAAAGGGTTGAAGTAATAGTGGAACTCGAACACTGGGATCCTGGGAAAGTGTATGAAAGAACAGGACTGAATACCGTTAAGGGAAATATTATGGGCGTTGAAATTGAGATGATACGTTTGCCTATTTTTCCGGGTAAAAATATTACCGTGATATCCGAAGTAATAGCATTAAATTATTTATGCAAGCATTACGGATACGATGCTGCCAAAGTTTTTGCCGAAAATTTAAAAAAGAAAATACGTTTAAACAAAAAATCAGGAAAAGGTGAAACCTCAGCATCATTAAGGAGAGCCATCGAATATTTCGAGCATGATTTTGAGTAAGACGGCAATAATGATTAAATAGTACTTTAAATTTCTTAAATTTGTGTAATGTAGTAATTTATAAAATTTTTTTTTTATAAATTATTGAACTTTAAAAATAGAAAAATTTTTATTAAATTTATAAACTTTTTTATAAAACCGGAGGAATATACTCGATGGTCTGGACATTAGAACTTGCAAGTTATTTAGATGACGCTCCATGGCCGGCAAATAAAGCCGAATTAATAGACTATGCCACGCGAACTGGAGCTCCGCAGGAAGTTGTTGACAATTTATCCGAACTGGAAGATACCGACGAACCTTATGAGAGCATCGAAGAAGTATGGCCTGATTATCCAACTGATGAGGATTTCTTCTATGATGAAGAAAATAAAGACTTTTAAAAAATATAATTTTTTCGAGCCCAATGCCTGATTCAAGATTTGACATCGGGCTTTTTTATTTCAGTTGCTTTTGAAATCATTCTGCTTTAAATACCTGCTTTTATTTATTATATTTTTACGATTTCTAAATATTTGCCATTCTCAAGATGATGAAGACGATAAAACCGGTGAACTTAAACTTGATGAATTAATTATTAACTTTAACAATTCACCTGCATTTGATAAAAAACAAATTGAATCTATAATATCCACTGGACAGTCCGATAAGTTTGATTTTAACGAATACATACTGGACAGGCAGAGAATCGAAAAGTTTTATTTTGATAACGGTTTTTTTGATGCTGTCATTGATACTTCACTCAGCATTAATTACAAATCCAAAAAAGTTATTGCTCAATTTATTGTTACCCAAAAACAGGAATACACAATAAATAAAATTTATTACAGGGGGATAGAACCGGAAAAAATAGGTGATATATATACAAAAAAACTTTTTGTCGAAGACGAACCTCTGATAAAAGTCAATGCGCGTTACAACCGTGACGCACTGAGTGCGGAGATTGTTAGGATATTAAATTTTCTGAATAACAATGGATATGCAAGAGCAAATGCTCTTTTGCCTGAAGTAGTAAAAATAATTTCTGATGATGAAAAATTATCTCATAAAGTTGACCTGATTTTAAATTTTATTACAGGGGAACAGTACAAATTCGGAAAAGTCAAGATTGAAGTTACGGATAAAAAATATTACTTCAGCGACAATTATGTATACAAACAACTGGAGTTCAGCGAAGGTGATTTATATAATAAGGAAAATCTGACTTTGAGCGAAAATAATTTAAGCAGGATTGCTATCGTTGAAAATGCAAGGTTTCAGGTGGAAAAACTGGACACGGTAAATAGAGTAATATATTTTCTTATTAAAATTTCTTTAAGGAACAAATACGAAGTGCAGCCTGAACTCGTAGCGTATGAAATCTTCAATAGATTTTATATGGGGTTAGGGTTGAGTTATCTCGACAGAAATTTTTTCGGGGGCAACAGGACTCAGAATATAAGTATTAAAGGTCTGGTTCATAACAAGGACATATATGCCGGGGAGCTGTTGATGGAATTGTTGCAGCCGAATATATTCAACAACAGAAAAATTTCCGGAAAATGGAGATTGGGACTGTCCTATTTATCGGACGATATCTATTATATATCACAGATTGACAACCGCTTCGAAGCTTTCTTCGAACTGCCAAAACATACTTATTTCAATCTTATGACGCTCGAGTGGAGATTATCCGACCAGAGATTTACATCGAAAGAATTAGTTCCCGTGATAATAAACGACAGCAACGTCAGCCTGAAATTGAAAATAAAAGCTTTTTATTCAATATTAACTTATACCATAGCGCATAACAATACCGATAATTTTGCTTTTCCCACCAAAGGATTTTATCAGTCGTTTTTAATTGAAGAAAGCGGATTACTCGGGAATTTATTCGAAAAGCTCTTTAACACTTCATCAACAAACTATATAAAATTTTCGATATTAAATAATTTTTTTATTAACATCAGCAATACATTTCCCTCAAAATCTGTTTTGGCAATAAAGTTTAGACTTGGTTCCATATTTGAATACGGGGACAATAAAATTACAGCCGAAGCAGTGGAAGATGAATTGAGTATAAATATAATTCCGTCGGACTGGAGGTTTATTGCAGGAGGAGGAACAAGCATAAGGGGTTGGAATGCCCGTTCACTCGGGACGTTTAACGGTAAAGAAAACGGAGGAGATCTCTTATTTGAAACAACAATAGAACACAGGACACGCCCTTTTATTAATTCAAAGGGACTTTTTAAAGATTTAGGATTCGTAACTTTTCTTGATGTCGGAAATCTTTGGGAAAAACCGAAAAATTTCAAATTTAACCAGATAGCAATGGCAGTAGGATTCGGTTTAAGATATTATACCATTGTTGGTCCCGTCAGGTTTGACATTGGTTTTAAATTGTATGACCCGGAAAATGTCAATAAAGAATGGATTTTCAGCTATGATTTAAAATCGATATTTACAAATCGCATTGCATTTCAATTCGGAATAGGAAATTCTTTTTAAAAAACGATGTGGTCGGATATAGTAGGTCAAAAAAGAATAATAAATATTTTAAAAAATATTTACAAAAATAAAAAAATCTCCCATGCTTATATTTTTTGGGGTAAGGAAGGTACGGGAAAAGATGCGGTTGCTCTGGAGTTTGCAAAATTAATCAATTGTAATAATTTGGATTCTGATTTGAATCCCTGTGACTCCTGCAAATATTGCAGGGGTATAAATGAATTATACTCGTCTCATTTCAGATTAATTACGGCTTTGCCGTCAAATTTAAAAGGAATGGATACAAAAGATGAATTATCAGGAACTGAAGAAAATTATAAAGTAAATACGGTTGTTAAGAAATCAGAAGAATATGAAATCTATTTGGAAGAACTTGATAAAAAAAAGCAAAATCATTACTATAAAATTGTTATACCGAAAGCCAACGAAATCTTGATTGACAGTATCAGAGAAATAAAAAGAGAACTTCAGTTTACATTTTCCAAAGGAAAATATAAGGTAATTCTGATATCATGTGCTGATTTGATGAATCCGGAAAGTTCAAATGCTCTTTTAAAGATACTGGAAGAACCGCCGGAAAATTGTCTTTTGTTGTTAACCACATCGCGAGTAAACAGCCTTCTGCCTACTATATACGGAAGGTGTCAGAAAATCAAGTTTGATTCTTTGCAGGAAAAAGAAATAGCGGATTATTTAATAAAATACAAACCGGAACTTGATAAGGAAAAAGCTTTATTCTATGCGTGTATTTCCGAAGGAAGTATATCTAGGGCAATTCAGATAGCAGATTCTTATCTGATGGATTTACGTGAAGATATAATAAACCTTTTAAGAGAAACTGTCAGAGGAAAAATGTCTTCAGCCAATAAAATAATTGAAAGCATATCTAAGGGCAAAGACAGGGAAAGAATAAGCAATGCATTGTTTATTATTATGACTTGGTTCAGGGATGCAAATTATTATTTGAACAATTATGAAAATAAAATCATTAATAAAGACAAGATAGAAAACATAAGAAGATTTTGTGCAAACTATGAATTCGATTTTTATAAGATTATCAGTATTACTGAAGATACTATAAAAGAACTGGAAAATAATATTAATCCCGAGATATTACTGAATAATTTTATTTACGATGTCGGGATTTTGATAAGAGAGAAAAAGCATCTTTGAATGCAGCAAAGGGAATTTAAAAATTTACTATTATATTGTCGACACTCCATCCGCCTTTGAGTTTTATTTCATATTCGGGAATAAAGAATTTTTCGGCCGGTTTAAAAGGATAATAATCTCCTTCATCATATATTCCGTTGTTATTTTCGTCTATAAATGAGAACATTATATATTCTCCATCCAGTACTTCTTTAAATACAAAAGTTGTATCTTTTAAGAGTTTTTTATTGTATGCAATAAATTTATTGGATTTGTTGATGAAATAAAGAGGTACAGGATGAATATTGGATTCAGGGTAATATATTTTTCCGGATAATTGTCCGAATTTGTTTTCTGGTGCGGATTTAAAATTTAATATATAAAAATATTTAATTGATATATCAAGAAAATTGAATACGATTTTTAATTCGGCAGCATATCTGAAATTCTCAAGGGAAAATATTTCGAGTATTGAATCGTTATACCAGTTAAAAATAAGTTTATAGTTTTTATTTTTGGTGCTGTCAGATAATATTATATTGTCGGTTATGTCTGTTCTTTTTACAGAATCAATGTTAAAAAAGAAATAAAATTTCTGGTCAACGGGAATGTTTGTTTCTGAAGGACGTACTGAAGAATAAATATAACCCGAAGAATCTTTTGTGAGATAGGTCACAAAATCTTTATCCGAAGGTAAAACTAATAACTTTTTTAAAAGAAAATTTGCGTTGCTGATTTCATCATTTTTTGCTAAAACAATATCTCTGTCCAGTACGGCAATTTTGTCGAAATCTTTATCAAATAGTGAATTTCTGTCTGTGTCTTTCAGTGCAAATAATCTGAATTTACCTTCCGGTATATTCTGAAATATGTAACTTCCGTTAATGTCTACTTGTGTTACATAATCCGGTTTTAAAACGGAAGCATCAATATTATCGCTGTTCGTTTCATTCAATTTGTAAAGCAGAATAATCATTTTCTCCAGGTTATCCGCATATACTTTTCCCGATATACTGCATTTATCTATTTCAGGTCCGGTGGATACAGCGAATTTTATCGGTTTGGACAGAGTGTTACCTTTATTAATATCTCTCAAATCTCTCCCAATTGTAAAAAGGTAGGTTGTGTTGGATTTTAGTCCGGCGGGAAATTCAATAACTACTTTTTTTCCTTTTATTGTAATTTCGGTTCCTCCTTCATGAACAGGTGTGACGTAAAATGCATCTCTGAAACTTCTAACGTCAAAATATTCATTAAATTCTATTTCGACATAATCTCCTTTAAAATTAACTGTATTTGGCGGAGGATATAAATAAACAATTTTGGGAGGTTCAAGGTCTTCCGGACCACCCGGCGGCGGTAATTGATTAGCGCATCCGTTTACCAATAATGTAATTACTGCTAATATTAAAAGACCGAGCAAATACCTCATCTGTTGTCCGGGTTATCGTTGTGTGCCCTGAAAGTCAGGGTTACTGTAGTTCCTTCGTTCACTTTACTGTCAATTTTGATTTTTGCTTTCATATCGTCAAGTGATTTTTTGGTTATTGGCAGACCTAGTCCCATTCCGGTTGATTTTGTTGAGAAGTAAGGTTCAAATAATCTGTCGTAAATATCCGGAGGTATTCCGTTCCCATTGTCTTTTATTATAACATGCACAAATTTATCCTTACTGAATGTATTGATTTCTATAATTCCTTCTGTCTCAATTGATTGTATCGAATTTTTAAACAGGTTTTGAAATATTCTGTTCAATTCCTGTCTGTCGGCAATGACTCTTAATATATTTTCCTGAAAAGATGTTAAAAATTTAATTTTTGGTTCGGTAGAATAGAGATCAATAACCTCATCGATGACATTATTGATATTTATCGGCTCATAATTTCTTGCCGGTAATTTAACGAAATTAGAAAAGTCGGTAGCAATTCGGTTTAATTTATCAATTTCGCTAATTATTAAATCTTTTGTTTTTAAAAGGATACTTTCAAATTCAGGGTTGTTTTTATTTTCTTTGTAAATGTTTATTAGGTGTTCGATGGAGAGTTTCATAGGAGTTAAGGGATTTTTGACTTCGTGAGCTACTCTTCTGGCAACATCTCTCCATGCGGCTTCTCTTTCAGCTTTTTTCAACTGGATTTTGGATTTTTCGAGTTCCTTGGTCATTTTGTTGAAAGATTCTATCAGTTCTCCGAATTCGTCTGTTGTTTTAATTTTTATATCGGTAAATTTTTCGCCTTTGGAAATTTTTTCGGTTGCGGTTTTTAATTCAAGTACAGGTTTTGTTATTCTCTCTGTAAAAATCCCCACGAGAAATATCAGAATTATTATAACCACGGAATAAGAACCGAGAATAAAAGTAAGAGTTTCTGTTAATTCTTTGTCGATTTCCCTTTGTTTATAGAGCAGATGGGATGATATGACACCGATTGTAGTACCGAATTTATCTTTAAAAGGAATATATCCCACAAGAAAGGAATACTCACCGATATTCTGCGTTTTCAAAAAGAAGTCTTTTTTCCAGAGGTATATATTATAATATGCATTGGCATCTATTCTTGTATCCAGTAAATCAGATTTATAAAGTTCTTCGTTGGTAGTTGAAAGTAATTTATTTTTTATAAAGATATTAAAATTCTTATTTGAACTTTGCAATGATTGTTTGAGTATATTTTTTCCCAGAATTAAAAGGCTGTCATAATTTTTAATATAATAAGAAGTTATAAAATTGGTTTTTTCTCCTTTGATACTTTCACTGATGAGATTTAAATCGGAAAAAATCTGTTCCTGTTGTGCATAATCGTTTTTTTGAATAATCAGGCTTCTTGTGTAGAAAGCAAGAATTATTATCGGAATTACGGAAACAAAAAGGAATGCTGTGAATACTTTTCCGCTGAAATTCAGAATAATTTTCCTGTTTTTAAGCAAATAAGCCGAACCGAATATTATATAAAGAATCAGATAAACAGAAACAGAGAACAGTACAATTTTTAAGACATAGAAAACACTCAATATAAAATCTTCTCTTTTAATCGATATTGAGTATATTTTGTCTTCTACATCGAGTTTTACTTCAGAGTCTTTTTTTTCAGGTGACTCGGAAAGAATGAAAAAGGTTCTGTAATTGTTTCCTCCTATGTTATCGTACCGCCAGTATTTCTTATCAGGTTCTTTTTTATACTGTTCGGTAAACAGCCTTAAATATGACTGCAGAAATTTAGAGACTTCCAGGTCTGTACTGTTGACAATTTCATTGTTTATATACTCTGTTATAATCGGTCTCGAAATCAGTTTATTCAGGATATTTTCAAATGAATATTTACCGAAAATTTGTGTGGTAGATATATTAAATAGAGATATGAATTCCGGTTGAACCACATAAATAATATAACCGATAATTTTTGCATAAGGTGTTTTTCTTAGTTCAACTTTTTGAATTGGTGTGACTCCTGCAATATATTTATCAGTGTTATTCCATAAAAGATTGACGTTTTCGGAAAGGACAGGGATATGAATGCTGCCCGAGAGTTCGAAATCATAATCCCCGATACTTTCGAAGAAAGTAACCGTGTCCATTTCATAATCGGGTATATTGATGTTAAATTTAACATTAAAAAGATACTGCTTAAGAAATGATACAACACTGTCGGTCTGCAGTTTTGACGGAGTGATGTTGAAATCACTGAGTATTTTTTTATTTGTATCTATTACTACTGTCGATAAATTCAGGTTTTCAGAATTTAATTTTGAGTTTTTCCATAGATAGAATGCCAATCCGGATATTTTATTTTTATCGTACAGATTTTTTTCTATTATCGGGTCTTTTGCTATATTTTCCAGTTCACCCGAAATCAAAAATATAAGTTTTTCGTTATCCGGTTGTGTTAATTCATTTCCGAGTAATTCAACGAATTTCGTTTCCTGTGATTTGAATCTTTCAAGTAGTATTAATGGTGCTATAATTATGCAAATTAGTATGATAATCGAAAAGTTTCTGAATGTAAGATATTGCGGTATTTTTTTACTGAATACCGTTTTGTTCAGATAGTAACAGAAAAGAAATATTATTGCAATGATTATTACTCTGTGAAGATAAATAATTTCAAAAGAAATATTAATGGTTTCCAAAACATGATTTACGCAAAGAAACAGCAGTAACAGTACTGCAAAATAGTATTTTTTGAATAATCTGTTTTTAAAGAAATTTCTGAATAATCTTAAAACCGTTAAAATTAATGTAGTCGTAAAAAGCACGAGACTGAATGTCGAAAGTAAAATCGAAAGCTGGAATATCGCCAGTTCGAAAGAAGGAATAAAATTGGCGCTGTCAAAAAAGTCAATATTTGATTCAAAAATTATGCTGTTAATCAGTCCTCCGAATAAATTAAACGTAATGAAAAAAAATACGGATAATATTACAAAAGCTGGAGCATTTATAAATATGTTTTTTAAAAATGAATATACCGATGTGCTGTGCAGTTTATCAAATGCAATTTTTGTAATGTAAAAAGTAAATATTAAATAGATAATTATAGTAATGAGCAGTTCACCGATAGATTTCGAAATCCCGAATCCGAATTTCGAACTGTAAAGTGACGGAGAAAGTATATCGAGTTCAAATGTAGAAGAAGGAAAACCGAATAACAGCCAGACATATCTTACCGCGACGAGAAGAAAGCCGAAAAAAGTTATTTTCAAAATATCATTTGAAACCGAGTTTATATGTTTTATTAATATTACAGAAATTAAAACAGTAAGGAAAAAAACCAGCAGGGAAGTAATTCTTGCGTTATAAACGTTCAAATCTTTTATATAATCAGATTTTTGATAATTTGGTATAAGCAGTTTTCCGATTATCTTCTCGTCAATTCCTTTTAGATCGATTGCGGAATGATTTTTTAATCTGCTGCTGTCGATTTCAAACAATCCGGTATGGTAATTGACAGGTAATATGTAACAATTTTCTTTATTACTCTTTTTTAATTCCTGAATAAAATTAGTGCTTGAAAAAAATTTATCCCTGATATCGAGGTCAACATCAAGTATTTTTGCTGCTATAACTGCTCCGGATACTTCGTTGGGAGTATCCGGATTAATGATTGGTGAATAAATAACAAGGTACGTATAAAGTCCTGATACTTTTATTATGGAAAATTTATTTCCCTTCGATACATTCTGAAAAAGCAGATATTCCGGCTCAATTTGTCTTCCCTTAAAAAAAACAGATTCGTAATTTTTGTTAAATATTTCCACCTGGACATCTTCAGGTATGTTCAAATTCAAGCATATCTGAAAAAATTTTCTCGGTTCGTATTGATTTATATTCGTTCTGATGTCCAAATTTTCTTTAATATCATCGGAATATTTTTCCAGATTTTTTTGGAATCCTGTAAATGAACTTGTATAATTCTTGATTGTTTCTTCTTTCCGGTCGCCGGATATATTTGTCCAGTTACTGTCGAGATTATTAAGAAGATAGCTGGATGCAACCTTTATTGCAATTATCCAGACCAGTATAATAAAACTTACTATTAAAAGAATCCAGTATCTGCCGTCGAGGATTTTTTTCTTTGTTTTGATATTTTTAATCTCTTTGCTCAATAAAAAATTTTATCAAAAATTTCAAACATAATCAACTTACTTATTTATCTTTTATTTTCAAAAGTGAATCAATAGTATGTCTTGTTATTTCATCATTAGGTGTAAGTTCCAGTATTTTATTCATATAATATATTGCACTCTGATTGTCGCCCTTTTTAAGAAGTATTTTGGAAATACCGTTCAATGAATTTAAATTTTGTTCGTTTGAGGAAAGCGCTTTTTCGTATGATTCAATTGCTTTGTCCTGTTCATTCATTCCTTCATAACATAACGCGATGTTATTATAATAACCTCCCGAGTTTGCAGGGTCAGATTTTATCATTTCTTCAAGAATTTTAATGGATTCGTTGTATTTGCCGCTTAGGTATAAGTCGTATGATTGCTTTTCCATCGAAAGAAGTTTCGGATCTTTCGGGTCGGCAACAGGATTGTTTTTTTTGACATTAATTTGTTCAATCTGAAGTTTTACGTCAGGATAATCTGGAATGAGTTTTTGAAGTTTTGTAAGAGCTTCTACGGCATCGTCGTATCTGCCCATTTGCTGATATAGATTTGAGAGTTGAACATATCCTACAGGAGACAAAGAATCGATTGAAATTCCTTTTTTGAATTTAATTTCTGCAGAATCGTAGTTTCCTCTTATCATATATATTAACCCCAGATTATGATGAGCAAGCAATATATTATCTCTTATTTCAAGAGCTTTTCTGTATAATTTTTCAGCTTCATCGAACTGTTTTCTGTTGGCATATATATTTCCCGAATTAACCAGCAAAACTGTACCGTCAATACCTTCTCCGGTAGAATACAATGTGTTGTTTGTTTTCCAATCAGAAT
This sequence comes from Ignavibacteria bacterium, assembly GCA_016873795.1. Lineage (GTDB taxonomy): Bacteria > Bacteroidota > Ignavibacteria > Tepidaquicellales > Tepidaquicellaceae > VGWA01. The sequence goes on along the minus strand of VGWA01000044.1, from coordinate 5,916 downwards.
TTCTGTTATATGTGTAATATGAAAAAATAAAAGCAATAATAATAATAAGGAAAGCAGTGAATTTTGAATTTTTAGATTTAATATATTTGATGATTATATAAGACAGAAAAACTGAGAGACAAAAAGAAGTTATATATAAAAACCTTTCTGCCATCAGATTCATAGTGGGTATAATATTCATTACAGGAATAAGTGTAATAAAAAAGAACAATATACAGAAACTAATTACATTATTATTCTTGAACATATAAACTGCAAGAATAATCAGAACAACGATAAATAAAACAGACAGAATTACCGTGTAATCCAAGAAACCGTAAGCATCTCTTATGATTCCGTTATAATGATAAATCAGACCGAAAGGGAAGAACAACAATTTGAAATATACGGGTATTGTTTTAAGCATTGTTGCTGTTATCGTTAGTGTATCTTTTTCATAAAAATACAGATAAGTTGTTCTTTCGGGAATGTCAATAAGCATTAAGTATCTTAAATACAGATACAACAGTGTTACAATTATCAGTACGGAATATTCGGTAATTTTTTTCCTTATTCCGGATACTTTTTCTTTGTTGTAAATCAGGTCATACGCGATAATTACAAGCGGAAATGTAATTACCATTTCTTTGGATAAGAGTCCCAAAATGTAAAATAAAACTACCGGTATTAAATATTTTCTGCTGTCTGAAATATAAAAAAGAAAAGCAGCGAAGAAAAATAAGGAAGCAAGTGAATCTGTTCTGCCGCTTATCCAGCTTACTGCTTCTGTATGAATAGGATGTACTGCAAATATTAATGCACCGGCAATTGAGGCAAGCAAACCGTATTTTTTATTCTTAAACAATTTTATAAAAATTGCGAGCACAAGCAGCGAAGAAATTACGTGAATTATCACGTTCGTCAGATGAAAATAAAACGGATTTAATCCTCCTCCCAGAGCATAATCGGTTGCATATGTTGCAAACACTACCGGTCTGTAATATCTTCCTATAACTTTATGAAATCCTTCTTCTGCAGTAAAATATTTCGGAATGTTGGAAAGTTTTTGAATTGCTGTATTGTTGACCACCACACTTTCGTCATCGAACACAAATTCATTTTGAAGACTGTTTATATAAACAACTGCTGTAATTATAATAATAAAAACGTAAGGAATGTATTTGTTTATTTTTGCTAATTCCAGAAAATCCTGTTTCTTTTTTATTTCGATTTTTTTTGCAGCCATCTGATTTTATAACTTTGTTGCAATAACGACAGTTGTCTTTGCTTGGTCAATAATACCGTTCTGATCATTTACTGCCTCGAGGTAAAGTATATATATACCGATTCTCAACTTTTGTCCTCCGTCGTCTTTACCGTCAAATATTATCTGACCCGTGCTTCCGCTTGTCTGGTTACCTGCAAGTGTTCTTACAAGCCGTCCCTTGACATCGTAAACCTTTAATCTTATTTGTGATATTTTTGATGTTAAAGTATAATTAATGACAGTAAAATCTTCGAATCCGTCCCCGTCAGGTGAAAAAGGATTCGGAGAGACTGTTATTTTCGAATTTGTACTTAAATTTTCTGTGTATATACTGTTTATTGTTCCGGGTGTTCCGCCGAGATAATTTGCACAGGAATTCCAGTTGTACCTGTCGTTTGAATTGAAATTCGGATTTATTCTTTCGAGAGAAATTCCTTTTGGGTCGGAAATATTCGGATTATGCCATTTTGGACTGTAAACAACCGAATCGATTATAGTGTTGACCGGGTCCGTTATTTTTACTGTCTCACCTGTGTTTGACAGGCTTATATTTTTATTAAAAACAACATTAAATAAAGCAGTATCTTTGAGAAATGGGAATCTTGTATAAATAGTTGAATCCTGTGAAAGGATAAAATAAGCACCTGGATTAATTTTGTATTTTAAAGAGTCGAAAAAATTATAAAATGAATTTGATTCCGAGAATCTCCAGCCTGAAAGAACAATTGTATTGTTTGTTCTGTTAAATATTTCAACCCATTCGGCATTTCCTGTCAGCGGGTCATACATTATTTCATTTATAACTATATCATTCCATAACGCCGGCGTTATGTTCGATAATGAATTAATTCTGTTCGGTGTGGCTCTCATTATGTCTATGCAGGTTCCCCAATTTGTTGAATCGTTGCCCGAACCTGATGAAATTCTTTTTTCTAATGAAGTTCCTGTTGACCCCCCCCATACATTCGAATATGTTATTGAATCGACAATCTGATTAAAACTGTTATAAAGAACAATGTTTTCATAACCTGTATTATTTAAGGCATTCCATCCGTTTGACTGCAGTATTATACCCGATATATTCGGGAAAGTAATTTTTAAGTTTGATGAATCTTCGCATACAACCGCATAAGTACCCGGATTAAGAAGTACTTCTTGTGTCGTTAAAGTTCTTGCTGGATTACTTACTGCAGCATCTTTCCATTTCCAGTTTTGGAGGTTAATCGGAACATTACCAGTGTTATATATTTCGAACCATTCCGATTTTCCTGTACCCGGGTCATATAAAATTTCATTTATGACTATTCCGCTTGAAGGAGTATATCCGCCGACAAATACGCTTTTGACAAGTTTATTATTTAAAGTATCTTCGTCGGGAGGATAAATAATCTTTCCGATATATTGCTTCAAACCGCTGTCTATGCTTGGTATATGATAATTATAATATATTGAATCGTTCGGATTTAAAAGGCTGAAATTATTTGTATTGATTATTTCTGCTGGTTGTGGAATACTGTCGAAATTTAAATCTTTAAAAATATTCAGTGTGAAATTATTTGCGGGATTTAATCCCGAATTTTTTATCAGGAACTTTAAATTTAATGTATCGTTAATTTTGGGAAAGGATGGAAATATATCAAAAGATTTTAATATCAAATCGTTTAGTTTTGGAGTGACGGAATTAGTTCTGTTCGGAGTACCTTTTGATATATCAATACAGGTACTCCAGTTTGTTTGTAAATTTGTAAGACCCTGAGGATTAATCCTTTCAAGTGAAAAACCTCCTGTTCCTCCCCAGGAGTTATTAAATAAAAGCGAATCTATTATCTGATTTGTACTGTCAAAAATTATAACATTCTCATTTCCTGTATTATTTAACTGACTCCATCCGATTGACTGAATTACTATACCCTGAACATTAGGAAACGAACTTCGGAATAAAACGGAATCCTGACAAACAACCGCAAAGGAATTCGGATTGACGATAATGCTTTGATTTGTAATAGTTCTGTAAATCGCCGTAGCATCTTTCCATTTCCAATTTTTAATATTAATGGAATTATTTCCCTTGTTATATATTTCAAACCATTCATTGTTTGAAGGTGCAGGAGTGTACATAATTTCATTAATGACAATTTGCGAAAATAATATACCCGTAGAAAGAAAGAAATTTATCGTACTGACAATTATTTTCAGGATTTTACAATTCATTTTTTTACTGCACAAAAATTAAAAATAAAGATAATGTAAGTAAAAATAAATTCTAAATAAATATACCCCACAAACAATTTAAGGTAATGTTTTTGCCTTAATTAAATCTTTGTAAATATTATCCGGTATTAAGTTTCCATTATCTAAAAAAAGGTACATAATATGGAGATGAGTTGGAGAACGTGAAGGGAATGCATTTTTTCCCGTTCTTCCCATCGTCCCGAGAATTTTTCCCGGTATAACGTATTCTCCTGTGTTTACAAATACTTTATCAAGATGTGCATAATAAAACAAGCCGTTGCTGAAGTAATCGTAAACGTAAACAATATTTCCGCCTCTTATGTCATTCATTTCTTTTGTCCAGTTTTTTCTGGTCTCGATTACTATTCCGCTGCTCATTGACAAAATATTGACAGGTTTTCCGCTGATGTCATCTATATTATCCTGATTTTTATCTTTGATAAAAATATCCTGTGCCGGGTGCCCGGCGGAATTTGTATCGAAGAAATCGAATCCGGTGGGATTGTAACCGTTTCCGTTTCGTCCTCCGATTGCGGTATAATCATATCCTTCGACAGGAAAAACCCATTCCGTGTCTTTGTATATTTTATGTTGTTTTTTTTCTATGTAAACACTTAAATTCTCGAGAAATATTTTTATGGAATCTATTGCTTCCTGCTTGGATATTTTTCCGTTCCTGATTTTTGTAATTATCGTATTCCATCTGTATGCAGGATTTATTATATAATTACCGTCTGAATTTGTTTTCCTGATGTTTTCAGATATTGAATCAAGATTTATATTTTTATTGATTTTGTCGGGAGGATTTTTTTGTTTCTGGGAATATAAAGATTCACTTGTGCAGAATATAGTTGTCAGTATTAATAAGGTTAATATGTATTTATTCATTATTCTCTGTCATTATCATATCGAAATCAACAAAACTATTTTATTTTTAGTTTATTATAATAAATTATTTATCAAACTGTTTTAATCCCTCAACGTCTCCCCAAAGTCCTTTTCTGTTTTCTCTTGCTTCTCTTTGATACTGCCTGAGTTCGTCGAGTTTTGTTAAAGGGAATTTATCATACACCTGAGCATATCCGTCCTTAACAAGTTTACCGTTTACAAAAGTACCGTCTTCAAGGTAAATATAACGTAGTAATCTGCCGTATTTATCCCTGTCATTCGATTCTTCATCTCTTTCTAGAGTGACTTTTTTTCCTTCTGCGAGTTTTTTGGCATATTCTGTGGAAAGTTGCCCGAGTTTCTTTATTGTTTCTTTATCCTGTCCGGACAGTTCAGCATCCTTATCGAGTTTTTTCGACTGATATTTTTCCGGTGTATCTATCCCGAGCAGTCTTACACGTTCTCCGTTATCGAGTTCGAAAGTATCACCGTCAATCACTCTTTTTACGATATGGATTTCTTTGCCTGCCGATTGATTTTTCCTTATGATATCGCAGGAAGAAAACGACAACAATAAAACAAATAAGTATAGTATATATTTTCTGTTCAATATAGTATATCCAGAATTAATTTTCTTTGTTTAGGTTTTTTAGCGGATATTTTTATTGCTTCGCTCATAAGAATTTCCGCCGATTTTAAGGACTCCGTATTATCCGTATATAATTCACAGAGCTTTTCATTTTTTCTAATAAGGTTACCGCATTTTTTATTTAATATAATACCTGCAAGCGGCACTATCTTATCTTCTTTGGTTTTTCTGCCGCATCCTAATTCAACTGAAGCTGAACCAATCAGCAGTGCGTTCATTTCCGAGATGTATCCGTTTTTTTCGGATTTAATTATTTTTTTCTTTTTTGTCCGCTTATAATTTTTCCAGTCGTCAAGATATTCTAAATCTCCGCCTTGATAAGAAACTATCTCTCTGAATTTTTTTAAAGTACTGCCTTCTGAAATTTTTTCTTCTGCAATTTTAATCCCTGCATCTATATTTTTTACTTTTCCGCTGAGATAAATCATTGCTCCTGCAAGTGTGTTGTTTACTGTGCATAAGTCATCAATAATTTTTCCGCTCATTACCTCGAGGCATTCTTCTACCTCAAGCCAGTTGCCGATTTTGTATCCAAGCGGTTCATTCATATCGGTTAGTACAGCAACGGCTTTTTTTCCGAATTTTTTTGAAGTACTAATCAGGGTTTTTGCCAGTTTAACAGATAAATCTACCTGAGGTAAATTTGCACCGCATCCGATTTTAACATCGAATACTATCGCTTCTGCCCCTTCGGCAAGTTTTTTACTCATTATGCTTGCGGTAATCAGAGAAATATTATCTACAGTTGCCGTTACGTCCCGCAGCGAATAGATTTTTTTATCAGCGGGTGCTAATTCTGTCGTCTGTCCAATCATTGCAACTCCGATATCGGAAAGTGCTTTTATATATTTTTTGATTGACAGATTTACGTTAAAATACGGAATAGATTCGAGTTTGTCCA
>VGWA01000043.1 GCA_016873795.1 Ignavibacteria bacterium | reverse complement strand
CACCTTTTCTATCAAACATCCAAGCAACGGCACCGCTTTCGACTAAATTACCGTTATTTCTCGATATCAGATGTCTTAGTTCTGCCACTGTTCTGTTTCGGTTATCGGTTACACACTCAAGAATTAAAGCTATACCGTGGGGAGCATACGCTTCATAGTTAATTTCTTCATATCTGACGCCTTCAAGTTCACCTGTACCTTTCTTAATTGCTCTCATAATATTTTCCTGCGGCATATTATTTGCTTTTGCATTTTGAATTGCAAGGCGCAGTCTCGGGTTTCCGTTAGGGTCACCTCCTCCGTCACGGGCAGATATTGATATTTCTTTTATTAATTTAGTAAATATTTTTCCTCTTGCTGCGTCAGTTGCAGCTTTTTTTCGTTTAATTGTCGCCCATTTTGAATGACCTGACATTTTATATTGGTTTAAATATAATTAATTATAAAAATTTATGTCTTTTATCTTTAATTTTATGGATTGTTTGCCTGTCCAGCTGTCAATCGAGATTGTATAACACACATCACAAAAATTGCCTTTTACGATTTTGTCCTTATATTGTTCCGAGAAAAAGAACACGGCGTCCTGCATTTTTTTCGATTCTCTGTCATAAAGAGTAAACGAATGAGTTTTTGCTTTTTCGAAAAATCTTGTTTCTCCTATAATCTGAAGATTTTTCGTCATAAACACGGGTTGCAGGTTGCCCGGACCGAAAGGTTCGAAAAATTCCAATATTTTTGCAAGCTGAATATTTATTTCGTCTAATTTTAATTCGGCATCTATTTCAATAATCGGCACCGGTTCTTTCGAACCAAAATCCTGCTCGGCTATTTCATTGAAGCGTTTTCTGAATTCATCGATTTTATCCAAACTTATTTCGAGTCCGGCTGCATGTGAATGCCCGCCAAACTGAATGAGTAAATCTTCACATCTTCTCAAGGCGTTGTAAATGTTGAATCCGTAAATGCTTCTGGCGCTTCCTTTAGCCACGTTATTGATTGTTGTTAATACGATTGAGGGCAGATTATATTTTTCCGCAAGTCTTGCGGCAACAATACCGATTATTCCCGGGTGCCAGTTTGGATTGTGCAGCACTATAGAGAAGTTATTATTTTCCTTATGGTTAATTTTCTCAAACAATTCATATGCCTCGTCGGTAATAGATTTATCGAATTCCCTTCGTTTTGTGTTTTCTTCATCGAGTGTATTGACGAGTTCATCGAGTTCTTCGATGTTATCATTTGTCAACAGCTCTACGGCTCTTTTTGCGTCGCCCAATCTTCCCACCGCATTAATACGGGGTGCTATCAGGTAAATCGTATTTGTCGTATTTACATTATTAAGTTCGAGAGTTTCAATTAATTTTTTGAATGATGCTCTCGGATCGGTATTCAGACTTTTAAATCCTTCGTTTACAAGTATGCGGTTCTCATCGGTTATCGGAACTATGTCGGAAGCAGTGGCTATTGCCACGAAATCAAGGAATTTTTTGGGCAGATCCGTATTACCTTTCTTGATACAAATTGCCTGAATCAGTTTAAAGGCTACGCCCGTCCCGCACAGATATTTAAAGGGGTAGCTGCAGTCTTCTCTCATCGGGTCAAGTACAGCCAGAGCATCGGGAATAGTTTCAGGAGGATGATGGTGGTCGCAAATTATCAGTTCGATTCCGGTTGATTTTGCATATTCTGCCTGTTCGTTAGCGGTAATTCCGCAATCGATAGATACAATCAATTTAATATTTTCTGATTTGGCTTTATCTATAGCTGTTTTTGATATACCATACCCCTCAATAATTCTGTCGGGAATATAAATTACAGACTCTAATCCGTATTCTTTCAGGAAGAGATAAAACATCGACGTGCCGCAAGTTCCATCCACATCATAATCTCCTAATATTAAAATTTTTTCCTTATTTTCGATTACATTCAAGAGTCTTTCGGTTGCAATGTCGCAATCTTTCATTAAAAAGGGATTATGCAGCTTGTCGTAGGTGGGGTAAAAAAATTTTTTTACTTTAATCAGGTCTTTTATGTCACGAAGGTATAATAGTTTTATTATAATATCCGGAATACTTTCTTTAGATTTCAGACTTTTTAACTGTTCAACAAAGTTTTCATAATCTCTTGAAATATCTTCCGATATACCTTTTCCCGGGATTAGATTTTTTAATTTCCAAATTTTTTTCAATTTTCATCGTATTTTTTTTTAGTGCTCAAAGAGGGATTCGAACCCTCACCCTAATTGCTAAGACTGCACCCTGAATGCAGCGCGTCTACCAATTCCGCCATTTGAGCTAAATTATTTGAAAGATAATTATTAATTCGGGATTTTTCAACTGATAAATAAATGATTATCGTTTTTTTGAAATTTTTGAAGTAAGTTTCAGGTAAAATGTTATCAATAATTGGGTTGTAAATTTTTAATAAAAGAAAGAAATTTACGTTTAATTTTTAATTGAAAGTAAAATGAAAAAATCGAAAATTTTAATAACGTCTGTATTCGTTATCTTTTTTATAGTTTCAGTAAGTTTAGGGGCGAATAACAGTGTAAACATAAAAAAATATAATATGACTGAAAAAAACAATATTGTTCCCGGTGACACCATTCACGGGTTCAGGTTAAAAGAAAAAAGATTTGTAAAAGAAACAAATTCCGATGTGTTATTATTCGAACATGAAAAAAGCGGTGCAAGGCTCATTAAGTTTCTGGCAGATGATAATAATAAAACGTTTTCAATTGCATTTAAAACTATTCCCGAATCCGATGCAGGAACTCCGCATATAATGGAGCATTGTGTATTGAACGGTTCGAAAAACTTTCCGGTAAAAAGTCCGTTTGATGTACTTATAAAAGGTTCACTCAATACATTTTTGAATGCTTTCACGGGCAAGGATATGACAATGTATCCTGTAGCCAGCATGAATGAGAAGGATTATTTCAATCTTATGCACGTATATCTTGATGCTGTTTTTAATCCTTTAATATATGACGATGAGAGAATTTTTTACCAGGAAGGATGGCATCACGAGTTGACGGACGAAAACAGTCCTGTGACATACAAGGGAGTTGTTTACAACGAAATGAAGGGTGCTTTTTCCAGTCCTTACAGGGTTTTGAGGTATGAAGTGTTTAAAAATCTTTTTCCCGATAATGGTTACGGATACGAATCCGGAGGGCATCCCGATTCAATTCCTGCATTGACACTCGAGACTTTTTTAAATTTTCATAAAAGATACTATCATCCCGAAAACAGTTATATAGTGTTATACGGAGATGCAGACCTGAATAAGGAACTTGCTTTTATAGATTCGGAATATCTTTCGAAATTTACAAGAGCCGACAAAAAGCCTGTGATAGAAGACCAGAAGCCATTTGACAGAATGAAAGAAATTAGCGTTTATTATCCGGTGCTTGAAAATGCCAGTACAGTCGGGCAAACATTTATTACGCTTGATTTTGTTACAGGATATTCCACGGATGTTGTGCTTGCCGGCGGTCTGGAAATTATTTCCGAAGTACTTTTTAATCAGGAATCTGCTCCTGTAAGATTGGCTCTGCAAAATGCGGGAATAGGTCAGGATGTATCAGCTTCATTATCGGGAAGCTACAAACAAATGGTATTTCAGATAATGGTTCCAAATGCGAATCCCGAAGACACAAAAAAGTTTTATGATATAGTCACGGAAACTTTGAAAGATGAAATTAAAAAAGGGTTTGATGTGGAGAGTGTCGAAGGAGTTCTGAACCGTATAGAGTTCAGTTTACGCGAAGGGGATGATGCACAGAAGGGATTAACATACAGTTCGAGGGTAATTCCGGGCTGGATAAATGCGGAGAATCCGTTTCTTGGGCTTGAGTGGGAAAATCCATTGAACCGACTCAAAGAGGAAGTTAAAAAAGGTTATCTGGAAGAAATTACAGAGAAATATATCCTGAACAACAATCATGCAGTACTTCTGACAGTTATTCCGAAACCCGGGCTGGAGAAAGAAAACAACGAGCGGATTGAAACAGAATTAAAATCTTATAAAGCAGGACTTAATAAAGAAGAAATTGAAAATTTAATCAAAGAAACAAAAGAATTAATAGATTATCAAAAAAAGGAAGACACTCCGGAGGCACTTTCTACTATACCTATGCTTGAATTAAAAGATATCAACAGGGAAGCCGAATGGTATGAACTGAAGCAAACAAAATACTCCGATGTACCTGTACTTTATTACAATGAATTTACGAACGATGTAGTCTATGTAAATATGCTTTTTGATATGAAAAAACTGCCGCAGGATTTAATTCCTTATGCATCGTTACTATCCAGTTTATTGACATTATTATCCACTGAAAATTACACATACGGCGACCTGAATAAAATGTTGAATATTCATACCGGAGGATTCTACACGGATTTAAGTTCATATCTTGAGAACATGGATGACAGTAAAATGATATCAAAGTTTGTTGTTTCCTCAAAAGCGATGAATAACAAACTCGATAAATTATACGAACTTACACTTGAAATATTAAACAAAACAATTTACGAAGATACTGTCAGGTTAAAAACAATTTTAAAAAGACATCAATCACAGGTTGAAAACAGCGTAAAAAGCGACGGCTATTCCTATGCCCGCAGACGGCTTATGTCATATTTCAGCAATCAGGGATTACTGGATGAAATGACGAGCGGACTGGATTACTACTGGTTTCTGACGGATTTAACGGAAAATTTCGACAAGCAGTCAACGGAAACAATCGGCAGGTTAAAGCAAGTATCGGAATTATTATTTACAAAAGAAAACTTAATTATCACGACTACCTGCGATGAAAAAGATATGGATAAAATAAGAAAAGAGACAGATATATTCATAAAAAAATTACCGGAGAGCAAACCTGAGTACAAAGAATGGAAATTGAGTCCTGTAAAAAAGAACGAGGGGTTACAGACTCCATCGAAAGTACAATATGTAGTTCAGGGATACGATTTCAAGAAGCTGGGTTACGAGTGGAGCGGAAAGATGAGGGTTTTAAATCAAATAATTTCAACGGATTGGCTACAGACACAGATCAGGGTTATAGGCGGTGCGTACGGCGGGTTCTGCAGTTTTTCTCCAAACGGATTTGTTACGTTTAGTTCCTACAGAGACCCGAATCTTTCCGAAACAATAGAGCGATTCCTCGCTACGCCGGAATACCTGAAATCTTTTAATGCAGACGAAAAAGACATGACAAGGTTTATTATCGGCACGATAGCCCGAATAGACAGACCGCTGACCGCACCTGAAAAGGGCAATCAGGCAGCCGCGTATTGGTTTATTAAGCGAAGCCGGGAAGACGTTCAGCGGGACAGGGACGAAATTTTATCGGTTACTCAGGAAGATATTAAAAAATATGTTCAATTCGTAAGTGACATACTGGCACAAAAAAACTATTTTGTATACGGAAATGCGGAGAAAATTGAAGCACAGAAGGAATTATTCGAAAAGTTAATCAGGATTGAGCGGGAAAAATAAAACAAATCCGTCCATATAGATATCGAGGTTATTTTACAATGAATTGTTGAATATCTGTTTATCAGGTAATCGATTGACATTCGTAATTCAGTATAATTCGTTAATTTTTTCTAAATTGATTTTTTGAATAAAAAAACAAATTTTGTTTATTATTAATGCAAATGATAAGAGTAAACAATTTAGTTAAGAAATACGGAAATTTAACAGCACTTGACGGCATTTCATTTGAGATTACGCAGGGAGAAATATGCGGATACATAGGTACAAACGGAGCGGGAAAATCGACGACCGTCAAGATACTTACCGGGGAAATAGATTATGAAAGCGGGGACGTATTTATAAATAACATCGACGTCAGGAAGAGTGCCGTTGAAGTTAAAAAAATTACAGGTTACGTACCGGAAACCGCCAATCTATTTAACGCATTAACAGTCAGCGAGTATTTTGATTTCATTTGCACGGTAAGAAAGATAAGCGACCGCATAAAAGATAAGCGGGTAAACTATTTTGCGGGGCTTTTTGATTTTAAAGAAATTATAAACGAATCAATAGGAGTACTTTCAAAAGGCAACAAACAAAAGGTATTAATTACGTCTGCACTTCTGCATAATCCTGAAATTATACTGCTTGATGAGCCGCTTAACGGACTTGACGCCAATTCGATTTTGACATTTCAGGATATTATTTCCGAGCTTGCAAAGAGGGGTAAAATTATTTTTTATTGTTCACATCTTCTGGATATAATCGAGAAAATTTCGGAAAAAATAATTATTATCGAAAAGGGTAAAATTCTGATGGATAAGAAAACAGAAGATTTAAAAAAAACATCCGATTATTCAGGGCTGGAGAATTTGTTCAGAAATCTGAAAGATAATTCTGAAACAAAAAAATTCAGATATGAAGATATTTTTGATTAGTTCAGTAATATTGCTGTTCTTAGTATTATCAAATCTGTATTGTCAGGTTAGTATACCATCGATGGACAGTGTGATAACTGCAAATTACATCAACACCTATTTTGAAAACAACAACAACAATACAATATTAAGATCTAACATAAATCTTAATGCAAAATACAGACAATTTCAAATTTTAATCAGGAACACATACAGTTCGGATGTTACAAAAATCAGCGGGAAGCTTTACAGGGATATAAATAATACAGTAATTACGGGCAATTACATTTTATCATCAAAATTTAAAACCGGTCCGGGTTTTCAGAGGCAATTTTTGAGTGATGAAAAAAGCGTTGAACTCAGCAGCAACCGATTCAATTACTATTTTTTAAATGCAGATTATAAACCGTTTAACGGAATAGATATAAATACAAAAATCGGATATAAAGACGAGACTCAAATCGGAGAGCAGTCCGAAGGGATAAGAGTATCTTTGTTTTCACAGGCAGTCAACCAGAATTTGAACGGTTTTCTTACAAACGGGAACGTAAATTTGTTTTATGAAAATCTTGCGCAAAAGATAAATTATAATTATGCAATCAACGGTGATATATTTAAATTGTTCAGTGTTAAATCCGAAAATCGTGCAATTATAAGAATTAACAATACGAGAAATGATTTTTACATACCTTCTCCTCCGGATATATCTTCGGCCTATTCGATTAAAAACAACATTCAGACCAGAGCGGAAACATTTGTTTACCTTCAGGATAATTTCAGATATTCACCATTAAATAATTTTGAATTCAAAATTTCAGGTGCATATTATCTGAAAAGTATACATGATTCATATAAATACAAGTTAACTTCGTCCGGAATATTAAGCAGCAACATTTATGATTCAAAAATAAACGAAAATAACCTTCAGGTACAAGCCGAGATTCAGTATAATATAACGGATTTTTTTGCGAAAGCAATTTTCAAATATGCCGAAAGATCGGAAGTACACAGTCCCGATAATACAGAAGGTGTCAGTCCGAATATAATAAACGAAATTAAAAGAATAGAAAGCATCAAATCCAACAACAGCAGAATTGCAGCAATGGGTTTTGATTTGACATACAGGTTATCCGGAACAAATTCCTTATCGCTTATTACTTCTTCTTCTTTATTGAAGTATGACACGGAAAGCAAGGAAAATTATGATGACAGAGACGAATTATACGTTCTGGGGACTTTATCGCACAAATATAATAATTTACGAAATTTTTCCGTTGAGACGAGTTTTGACATCAATTATTCCGTATTGAATTACATACTGAAAGAGAGAAGTTCAAATAATTATCAGAATAAGATATACAAACTAACGACCAAGAGTATATTTGAGCCGCTGGATAATTTTCTGACAATTAATTATTTTCAGGTACTTGCAAATTACACTATTTATAAATACGAAGATCCTGTATCACAGGTAAGGAGTTTTTCTTTCAGGCAGTTGTATTTTAAAGATTCAACTTTATACAGGTTAAGCAGGATATTTTCGGTTGATTTTACAGGAGATATAAAGATATATGAGCAGGCGGATTTTAACAAGAACAATTTTTCGGTGAAACCGTTCAGATATTATGACGAAAGAAAGTGTTATTCTTATTTAAATTGTCATTTATTTGAAGTTATAAAGTTATCAGCGGGTTTTGAATATTTTGTGCAGAAGCAATATGATTATATAAACGGTGAAAAGACACTGAAAAGAACATTTGAAAATTACGGACCGGTTATTCGTATAATAATGTATTTTGGAACAAATTCTATTATTGATTTTCGTGCCGTAAAATATTATACTAAATCATCGGACAGCCAATATATCATTAATAATGATAACATACAAATTAACATTATCTGGAATATCTAATAACACAAAAATTGAAAGAAATAGACTTTAAAATTAATAGCGATAAATCCGATATTAAAATTGTCGAAGATATTTTAAGCGAAATAAATCATTACTCGGAACTTGAGCAGGAAAAAGTTGTAAATCTTCAGATTGCTCTGTCCGAAGCACTATTAAATGCGATAGTTCACGGTAACAAGGAAAACAGGGAAAAGTTCGTATACATAAATATTATATATGAGAAGAAATACATTTGCATAGAAGTACGGGATGAAGGGAAGGGGTTTGACTTGAATTCACTTCCCAATCCGACAGATGACGAAAATTTATATAAAGAACACGGCAGGGGAATTTTCATAATGAAGTCATTGGTGGATGAATTTAAATGTTCAGCTTCCGATAAGGGAACGAAATATACTTTAATTGTTAAACAGGACAAATAATTTTTTTACATTTTTAAACAGGTTTTTTTGGGGGGATGTGATTAAGGTATGTGAAGATTTTAATATTTGAGAATTTTACCGGAGTGTTAATCTTCTTCCGGTTTCTTAATTTCGGGGTTTTCATTTTCCTGCTGATTTTCGCCGGGAATATTTTCTTCCTGTTCCGGTTTAATATTATTCTCAACAGGAAAGATTTTTGTGGTATCGGCTGCCGTAAGAGAATCTTGACTAATCAGTTCATCCTGTATTTTCAGAGAATCAGGGGAAGCAGTGATTGAATCTTTTTTTTGTTCTTTCTCCAGCTCGGCGTAGTATGTCGTAATAGGCAGTACTCTTCTTGTGTAGTCAGAAGTCGGGTAATTTTTTATTATCAGATTGTAGTAGTGCAGCGTACTGTCTTTATTTGCATAATAATTTTGAAATATCCATCCGATTGTATAAATAACTTTCGGTTCCAGAGTCGAATTGAGTTTTTCCGAATTTATTTCGTAAAGAATATCAAGTGCTTCCGGATAGTTTTTCTCATAAATCAGGCGGCTTACCTGATTGAATTTCACTTCAAGAGAGTCAGATGTTATTTCAAAAGCAGGTAATCCGAGTGTTTTTCTGGATTCGTTGGCATAGATAGTATTGGGGTATTTTTCAATTACTTCATTAAAAAGTTCATTTGCTTTTGTTTGATTGTTCATGTTTTTATAAACATTACCGAGAGTATAATTAGCTTTCGCGAGTAACTTTTCGTCGTTTGTGAGGTTTAAAAGTTCTTCCAGATAAAATTTCGCCGAATCCGGTCTGTTTAATTCATATAAAAATAATTCTACAATAGCAAAGTATGAATCGAATTTCTCATTTTCCTTTGCGAATTTAATACTGTCTTCCCTTGCTGTTTTCAGAGAATCTTCATTAATAACAGGACCCGGGGGAATTGTATCCAGTGTTAGGGCCGGAACTGAATCTGTTAACACAGGCAGTTTTTCTTTTTCTTTTGATTGGATTATATCTTCCGGATTGAAGTTATCGAGATCGAGCGAATCCGGTTCTGAGGACATATCCGTTGTATCTTTTGCCGAATATCCCGAACCCTGTCCGCCTCCTTCTTTACCTTTTATATCGCCGCCTTTTTCTTCTTTATATTTAGTGTCTTTTCCTTTTTCAATGTCCAGTTTTATTTTCAAATCTTCGAGTTCTTTATTAAAAGTCGGTATTACTAACTTTTCTGTATCGTTAATTTTTGCCAATAGATCAAAATAATTATTCAGTGCTTCTGATTTATATGCACTAATGCGGGAATAATCCGAGCCGGTAAATGTTTCGTTTACCTTTTTGTAATTCACCAATGCTTTCAGATAATTGTTTTCCGTTTGTTCATAGTGTCTTGCGAGGTAATAGTAAGAATCGGCAGCTACTTTTGTTGACGGATAATCTATAATTACCATGAAATATTTGTTAATGGCATCGTCGTATTTTTTCTGAAGATACAATGTATTTGCAATTTCTAAATCCGCCAGCTGTTTGAATTCCGGATATTCCCTGTAATCACTTCTGCAATCTAACAGTAAAGTATATGCTTCACCGTATCTATTTATAAGGTTTAATCCTTTTGCATAATTTAATCTTGAATAGAATTCCAGGTCAAAGTCAGAGGTATTGTTCATTGCATTCTGATATTCAAGATATGCAAGTTCCGGTTTATATATAGTATATATTTTAGCAAGTAAGTATTGTTTTACAGCTTTTTTTTCTTTGTCTTTTGTAAGTTCTATGGACTGTATGAAAAAATTCACCGCTTCTTTATAATTTTTTTGAGAGAGTTCCGCTATTCCGAGAGCCTCTGAAGCTTCCGATTTTATGTCATTATTTCTTGAGGTATTCATTAGATCTCTCAGGATTTTTGTACCTTCCTCGCGTTTATTCAGGCGGATTTTTATTTTTCCCAGATATAGAAGTGCTTCTTCTGTATGTTCACTTCTGTTTAATTTTGACAGGAATTCGCTGAATTTTCTTTCAGCAGGGATATAATCCGCCATATAAAAATATGATTTTCCGATTAATAAGACTGCATCGTCTATGAACCTTGTACTTTTGTTGAACTGAATTACTTTAGAACATCTTTCGATAACCTTTGTCAGTTTATCTTTTGTTGTTTGTGTAATAGGGGGTGTTATGTTCAAAGAATCTAAATTTCGATTGTAAGTGGCAATTGTACTTGCAGTATATTCTTTAATAGCTTCGTCGAAATCTTCTTCCGCCGTATAAAATTTATTGAAAAACGTTCCGAAACTCTCCGAGCGATTTCCCATAAACATGAACGATATAAAATTCTGATAATCGTCATTGAGTGTTATATTATAAATAGGTTCCGGGTCCGCTTCATCGCTCAGAACATCTTCGGGAATTGTCTTATAATATATAAAATTGCAGGAAGAAAAAACCGGTATAATAATCAAGCAAAACATATAAATAATTATATTTAACCTATGATAACTCATTTATATTTAAAATTATTTTAATTGACATATTTATTCAATACATTAAAAAATCTGAGATATATCAAATTTGTTTTACACAATATTAATTAACAATTATTCAGTAAAAATAGTGTAAAATAATATCTTATTTTCTGATTATTTTTTTTAAAAGATTTGCAAAATTTTTTTACATTGTTTTATCTACATTATGAATTTATTTTTAAGTTTAATTTAATAATAAAAGACAACCGAAGGAAACAAAGAACAGATGACAGAAAAAGAGAGTCCGGAACTAAAAGACCCGGGAGAGAACGCCGGAGAACTGATATATGATAACCTTGTTGAAAAGCAATACAATTCTGCCGGGAAAAAAGAAATTTCCGATTTTAAGTTTGACAGTTTGCCTGTTGTTCCTTTAAAGGATACCGTAATTTTTCCTTATATGCTTTATCCGGTCTTAGTGGGAAGAAGATCAACAGTAAATGCCGTTAATTATGCGCTGGAAAAGGAAAAATTCGTATTTCTCGCAGCACAGGTTGACTCGTCAATAGAAGAAACATTGACGTCGAATTTATATGCAACAGGAACAGTAGCGAGAGTACTGCAGGTTATTCGTTTACCAAACGGTTTAATAAAAGTTTTAGTGGACGGTCTGATGCCGGCGAGGGTAATCCGGTACGAAAATAATTCTTTTATTAAAGCAAATATCGAAGTTATTAATCAAAGTACAGAAAGTACACCGGAACTTGAAGCACTCATAAAAGAAGCATCCGAATATTTTGAAAATTACATAAAAGCAAATCCGCAAATACCCAAAGACAGTCTGTCAGCTTACGAGAATATAAAGGAACCTGACAGAAAGCTATACTACATAGCTTCAACGTTGAATGTAGAAGTCAGCAAGAAACAAAATATTCTGAACAACAGTGACTTAAAGGCACAATATTTAGAATTGCTTTATTTATTATCTTATGAACATGAGATATCAAAGATAGTAAGAGAAATTGAAAATAAAATCACGTCCGCAATGCAGCAAAATCAGCGGAGGTATATAATTCAGGAACAGATAAGGATATTGCAGGAGGAGCTGGGTGACGGATACGAAACTGACCCGGATTTAATAAAAATTAAAGGACAGATTGAGAAAGCAGGCATGCCCGAGCAGGTTCTTAAAAAAGCAATGGATGAATTTAATAAATTGAGAAAAACACCCACGATGTCTCCCGATTTCGGAGTTATCAGGAATTATCTTGACTGGATGGTAAATGTTCCCTGGAATGTTTTTACAGAAGATAATTTTAATCTTGATAATGCAGAGAGGATACTTGATGAAGACCATTACGACCTTGAAAAACCGAAGCAGAGGATTTTAGAATTAATAGCTGTTTTGAAGCTATTAAAAGAGAAAGACATAAAGAAACCTCCCAAAGGACAGATTTTATGTCTGGTAGGTCCGCCAGGAGTAGGAAAGACCTCGCTTGGTCGTTCGATAGCCCGGGCATTGAACAGAAAATTTACAAGGTTGTCGGTTGGCGGAGTGAGAGATGAAGCGGAAATAAGGGGGCACAGGAGAACATATATAGGTTCTATGCCCGGCAGAATAATTCAGGCAATGAAGAAAACAGGTACATGCAATCCTGTGGTATTAATTGATGAAATAGACAAAATGGGGAGTGATTTCAGGGGAGATCCGGCGAGTGCAATGTTGGAGGTCCTTGACCCCGAACAGAATAACACATTTAACGACCATTACCTGGATATTGATTACGATTTATCGAACGTGTTATTCATTACGACCGCAAATGTTCAGTATAATATTCCATTTGCACTTCAGGACAGGATGGAGATAATAGAAATGCGAAGTTATCTTGATTTCGAGAAAGTTCAGATAGCCAAAAGGCATATTATTCCGAAGGAAATTAAGGAGCACGGTCTGGATAAAGATGATATTAAGTTTAAGGATAAAATAGTTTATAAAATCATACGAAATTACACTCGTGAAGCAGGGGTAAGGAATATGGAGCGTGAATTGTCATCAATTATCCGGAAGGTTGCCCGTGACAGAGTAGCTAAAAAAATTGTTGATAAAATAACGGTATCGGAGAAGATGGTTGAGGAGTATCTTGGTGTTCCGAAGTATAAAGAAAAGAGTGCCGGGAAAGATGAAAAAACAAAAGTAGGTTCTGTTTACGGATTAGCCTGGACTTCTATGGGAGGTGATATCCTGAATGTTGATGTTACGGTAATGAAAGGTAATAACAAGCTGACTTTGACAGGCAAACTGGGAGAAGTAATGAAAGAATCGGCTTCTGCCGGATTATCATATATAAAATCCAATTCAGCTTTATTCGGAATTCCGGAAAATTATTTTAAAGACAAAGAAGTTCATATACATCTTCCGGAAGGTGCAATTCCAAAAGACGGACCATCAGCGGGCATAACCATGATTATGGCGATGCTTTCGGCAATAACCAAAAATCCCGCCAGGACAGATGTTGCCATGACAGGTGAAATAACATTAAGAGGAAACGTACTATCAGTAGGAGGTTTAAATGAAAAACTGCTGGCTGCTTTAAGAAGCGGGATTAAAACGGTATTAATTCCTGAAGAGAACGAAAAAAATCTGACTGAAGTTTCCGAAGACATAATAAAGAAACTGAAAATCGTTTCAATTAAGAAAGTGGATGAGGGGATAGAGTATGTTTTCGGAAGAAAGAAAATATCTTTTATGAAGTGAATTAAATTTTATCATTATCCGCAACATTAATTCCATACAACGCATTACCGCCCTCTGGGCTCTTGCAGAATCTTTTCTCGGCGGAATACTACACGCTTTAAAAATTCCTTTTACGGGTTTATTTATAGGGAGTGCTGCAGTAATCTGTATTTGTCTTATAGCTTTGTTGTCAGATTACAAAGGCGAAATTTTAAAATCAGTAATTATAGTAATCATTGTAAAAGGGATTGTAAGCCCGCACACACCCGTTACGGCATACATAGCAGTTATTATGCAAGCCCTTCTGGGTACTACTTTGCTGTATTTCAGAAATATGTATCATATTACGTCATTTTTGTTTTCAATACTGGTATCATTATTGTCTGCATTACAGAAAGTACTTGTATTAACGATCGTTTTTGGCGCTACCTTCTGGAATGCTATTGATGATTTTTTCAACTATCTCATATACGGTTTTTTTAATATCAAGGCAGGTATTTACGCTTCTTACTGGATTGTCGGGTTTTATTTTCTTATTCATGCTCTCGGAGGACTGGCAGTCGGTATTTACGTATCGGGTTTTAAACGCCGCATAGAACAAAGAAAGCGGCAGCAACAAAAAATCATCATTGCAAATAATCTGCCTGACGAAATATTATATTTTAAAACCCGTACAAGAAAGAGCTGGTGGCTGAAGAAAAGCAGAATTATTCTTTTTATTTTTTTAGTAATATTAATTTTAATTTCTTATATATCACCCGGAGTACTAAATATTAATGCCGATTCAGTTATTTTTATGATGGTAAGGTCATTTATTGTTATTTTTGTATGGATGTATTTTCTTTCTCCTGTTATTCTCCGTTTTTCCAAAATATTTTTAAAAAAGAGAGAAACAAATTACAGTAAAGACATCAAGGCAATTAACGAGATGATTCCTGATTTGAAAAAAATAATATTTTATTTCTGGAAAAAGTCGGCAGAACGGAAAGGATTGAAAAGAATTTATTTTTTTGTAAACGAATCGGTTTTGCATATTTTATTAAACGAATGATTTTTTATATAACAGGACCCGTGAGGTCGGGAAAAACGACATTTGTCTCGAACTGGATTAATGACGATTCACACGGTTCGAGATCCGTTGACGGAATTCTGGCTCCTGTCATAGGCGGAAAGAGATTTTTGAAAAGGGTATCGGGTGATGCATTAATGTGTCTGGAATATGAAAACAAAAATTGTATAAGCGGCTTGAACAATATTCTGAAAACAGGTAATTATATTTTTGATAAGAGGATATTCGAGAAGGGTCGTTATGAGCTGCTTGATGCGTTTTTAAAGAAACCGAAATGGCTTGTTATAGACGAAATCGGTAATCTTGAATTAATCGGAGAAGGACTCGAACCTGCAATTACAAAGATATTGAATGAAAGAGATGAAAATGTTAATTTGTTATTATTAATCAGAGATAAACTGCTGGAAAAAGTATTTCATCATTATAATATTAATGAGGCAAAAAATTTTCGAACCACAGAAATAATTTAAATATCATGAACGATATATATTTATATAATACGCTGTCCAGAAAAAAAGAGAAATTCATTCCGATAGAAGAAGGAAAGGCGGGAATGTACTGCTGCGGTCCTACGGTTTATAACTATGCGCATATAGGAAATTTAAGAGCATATTTTTTCGAGGATATTCTGAAAAGGATTTTATTATATAACGGGCTTCAGGTAAAACACGTGATGAATATTACGGACGTCGGTCATCTTGTTTCAGATGCGGACGAAGGAGAAGATAAAATGGAGAAAGGTGCCAGACGTGAAGGAAAAACTGTATGGCAGATTGCCGAATACTTTGCGGATGAGTTCATGAAAGACATAAAATTGCTGAATATTCTGCCTCCGACTTTGTGGTGTAAAGCTACCGAACATATTGAAGAACAAATTAAACTTATAAAATGTCTTGAAGAGAAAGGATTTACATACGTAACTTCAGACGGGGTATATTACGATACAAGTAAGTTCAGGAATTACGGAGAGCTGGGAAGAATAGACATCGAAGGATTAGAAGAAGGAAAAAGAATTTCCTTTTCGGAAGAAAAGAGGAACAAAACAGATTTTTCACTCTGGAAATTTTCTCCCGCAAACCGAAAGAGACAGATGGAATGGGATTCACCCTGGGGTAAGGGTTTTCCCGGATGGCATCTTGAGTGTTCGGCGATGAGTATGAAATATTTGGGAGATAATTTCGATATTCACTGCGGCGGGGTTGATCACATTCCTGTTCATCACACGAACGAAATAGCTCAATCCGAAGCCTGTACGGGCAGAAAATTTGTGAATTACTGGCTCCATTGCGAATTTCTGCTTGAAGATAAAGGTAAAATGTCAAAATCAGCGGGTGAGTTTTTAAAACTTAAGTCTCTGCTCGACCACGGATATTCTCCGCTTGATTTCAGATATTTTTTAATGATGACTCATTACAGAAAAAAAATTATGTTTTCCTTCGATGCACTCGACTCGGCAAGGAATGGATACAGAAATCTGAGAGAAAAAATTTCAGAAATAAAATCGAAAGTTACGGAAAAAGACATTATAAATGATACAAACATCCGGTTCTTCGGGAGAAAATTCACGGACTGTATAAACGATGACCTGAATATTACCGAAGCAGTTGCCGTTTTATGGGAAACAATCAAGGACACTAATCTGAATGCATCCGAAAAGTTGAATCTTTTAACTGATTTTGACAAAGTACTCGGACTGGAATTTAATACTATACCCGCAGGGGAGGTGGAATATGAAATACCCGATGAAATAAAATTGCTGGCGGAGAAAAGGAAAATTGCTAAATCCGAGAAGAACTACGTTCGTGCGGATGAATTAAGACGTTTGATTAACGGGAAAGGTTATGAAATTATGGATACAAAGACAGGTTATGAAATAAAAAAAATAAGAAATTCGATATGATATTCAGAAAATTCCGTGAGATAATTTTTCAAAAACAAATCAATAACTAAGGCCAGTATTTTCCCGGCACCAGACTTTTTATCACATCGTATAAATCATTCATCTGCCTTAAATATTCGGTTTTCAGATTTGAGGGATATTCAAATACTCTCGGAGGCTGGTCTTTATCCGGGTCCTCGTTTATCAACGTGGCTTTCAATATTTTTACTTTCCCGCCGATTAATATTTCGGTGGAGATCATATTATCCGGTGTTGTGTTGAGTATGCCGCTGCTTTTTACCTCATTTGTTAATTTTGTCAGATTTCTTCTGGTTACACTAAAATCTGCTTTCTGTATTGTATCTATTCCCTTATAATATTCGAAATGTCCAGCACCGCTGCTTGTTATCGAAATGCTGTATGAATACTGATATTCGGGAGAGACAGGTCCGGTATGGAAATAAAATTCCAGTTTATCCCATTTAAACTGTGAAAATGCAGAAACTGATATAAACACAATTGCCAGAGTTAATAGTATTTTTTTCATTTTATTTATTTTTTCTTAATTTATTAATTTTTTATACTTTTTTTAATGCATAAATTTTTAAATAATGAACAACTCAATTTTTAATGTGTATATTGACTTACAGAAATTTTTTTATCTGGCTGATTTTCTGTTTTTTACAGCAATCAATTGAGCTGCTATACTTACCGCTATTTCATACGGAGTGTGAGAGCCGATTTCCAATCCGACAGGAGAATAGACTTCTTTTAATTTTTTCTCTGAAATTCCTTCTCTCTTAAGGTTGGCATATATTGTACCGACTTTTTTCTTACTTCCTATCATTCCGAGGTATTTGTATTTTTTGCCGATTAATTTTTTCAGAACAAGTTCATCGAATTTATGTTCATAGGTCATAATTACAATGTATGTATTATCGGAAAAGATTATCCCTTCATCAACATTTTCGTATTTTATGCATCGTATGATATCTGCATCAGGGTGTTTTTCTTTGTTTGCCCATTCGGGACGGTCATCGATTACTGTTACACCAAAACCGACTTTACATGCAAGTTCACTTAAAGCAATTCCGCAATGCCCGCCTCCGATTATATAAAGTCTGCTGCTGTACAGCAATGGTTCTATTAAAATCTCCTGAACACCGCCGCACAACATATTGGTTTCGCTGCCTTTTTTTTTCTTTGTTCCGAGATTGAAAGTCCATTTGCATATCTCCGAGGGCATTTCGCTGCAAATCTTATCAACAACCTTCTTCTCGATTTCTCCGCCTCCAATCGTTCCGAATATTTTTCCGTCTTCGTACACCACCATTTTCATTCCAATTTCTGCAGGTATTGACCCTTCGGAATTTATTACGGTAGCAAGATAAGATGATTTGCCGTTTTCGAGCAGTTTACTGATAAATGTATAAATGTTTTCTTTCATGTTTTTTTAACTGTTTTCAAATCCTGTACAGTGTTTATGTTTACTGTTGTACCTTTATCTTGAACCGGTACTTTAATTATTTCATATTTCGAATTATTGATTATATAATTCAGTCCCGTATTTTTTTTGTAAGTAATGGAATTTCCGAAAGAATACGGAAAAATAACAGGATGTCCGGGTTTATTCCGATAAACCGGTATAATAATTTTCCCTTCATTTTTTTTGTAGATATCCATTAGTTTTTTATATGTTCCGATTTTTACGTAAGGATGGTCAATATGAATTAAAAAAATCATATCGTTTTTTATAATTTCGAATTTTCGTTTTATATATTTTATTCCTGTCAGCAACGAAAAAAGCATTTCTTTCCCGGGATATTTATTTATTACATAAGAAAACTCCTGTACTTCTTTGCTTGCCCATTCCAGGTCTGATTTATTTATTATGC
>VGWA01000042.1 GCA_016873795.1 Ignavibacteria bacterium | reverse complement strand
GGGTCCTGAAATATTACCTGTATATAGCCCCGGTACTTTTTCATTTTCCTGTTATTCAATTTCAAAATGTTTATTTCTTTATCTTCAGTTCTCAACAATATTTCCCCCGATATCTCAGTATCCGGCGTTGCAAAGTTCAACACATTTATTATTGCTTTACCGATAGTTGATTTTCCGCATCCGGACTCTCCCACCAGTCCTAATGTTTCGCCTTTTTTGATTTCAAAACTAACATCGTCGACGGCTTTCACTTCTCCTTTTTTACGGAGCATAATGCCGCCCGTAATCGGAAATTTTACATACAAATTCCTGACTTCCAATATGTTTTCCGGTTTCATTTTCTTTTTTAATTCGTTTTTAATTATACAGGTGGCATCTGACAAAATGACCGTTTTCTTTTTCTATAAGTTCAGGTTCGGTTTCTTTGCAAACGTCCATTACGTCTTTACATCTTGTGCAAAACTTGCAGCCGTCGGGCAGATCCAATATATTGGGTATTAATCCGGGTATAGCAACTAATTTTTTTCTTTGTTTTCCCAAATCCGAATCTATACTCATAACTTTTTTATCAGGGTCCGGCAGCGATTCAAGAAGCCCTCGAGTGTAGGGATGCAATGGATTGTTGAAAATATCTCCGGTTACGGCTTTCTCCTGTATCTTCCCGCCGTACATTACCAATACCTTCCGGCAGATTTCCGCCACTATTCCGAGATTATGCGTTATCAGAATTATTGCCGAGTCCTGTTTTATATTTTTTATGCGCAGCATAAGCTCAAGTATTTGTGCCTGAATTGTAACATCCAGTGCCGTTGTTGGTTCGTCTGCTATCAATAAAGAAGGATTACAGGCGAGTGCCATTGCTATCATTACTCTCTGTCTCATACCTCCGCTGAACTTATGCGGATATTCTTTTATTCTTTTTGCCGAATCCGGAATTCCTACCAGTTCCATCATTTCAATTGACCTTTTTACAGCTTCGCTTTTACCGACTTTTTCATGCTGAAGTATTACCTCCGAAATTTGTGTTTCAATCTTTAAAACCGGATTCAACGAAGTCATCGGTTCCTGAAATATCATCGCTATTTCTTTTCCTCTGTATTTTCTCATCTCTTCAATAGATAGTCTTAATAAATCTGTTTCTTTAAAGATTATCTCACCCGAAATTATCTTTCCCGGAGGGTCAGGTATTAACCTGTTAATCGAATATGCGGTAACTGATTTTCCCGAACCTGATTCACCGACTATGCCCAGTACTTCTCCTTCATATATTTCAAAAGATACTCCGTCGACTGCTTTAGCGGGAATTTTATTTCTTAAAGATTTATCCTTATCGTAATATTTTTTTAAAAGGGGATTATTTCGGTGTAGTTTTACTTTTTCCCTGTCTTCGCTTTCTATAAAAAAATACGTTCTTAAATCTTTTATGTCAATTATTTTCTTCATTGCTTATTTTAATCTCGAATATACTTTTGGGTCAAATGCTTCTCTTACAGATTCTCCGATAAAGACTATACACAGCAAGGTTAAAAACTGTGCAGCTAATGGAAATACGACCAGCCACCAATTCTGAATATTAGACATTCCCTGCTGCATTAACTGTCCCCAGCTCGGAGTCGGCGGCGGCAGTCCGAATCCGAGAAAATCCAGAGATACCAAGATTGCTATATTACCGACAACTGCAAACGGAATAAATGATATAACAGGTGTCAAAGAGTTTGGCAGAATGTGAGAAAATATTATTTTTGTATTAGAAGCTCCCATTGCTACCGCCGCAATTACGTAATCTTTTGATTTTTCCCTTAAAAATTCCCCCCTGATATAAAATGTTATACCCATCCAGCTGAATAGTATCATTATTATTGCAAGCCAAGTGAAATTCGGAATTATGATTGAACTTAATATTATCATAATATATAAAAACGGAAGTGTTATCCAAATCTCGATGAGTCTTTGTATTGTAATATCAACCTTACCCCCGTAATATCCCGATACAGCTCCGATAATAATGCCTATAAGAAATGAAAACAATGTTACGGCTAATGCAAATGAAATGGAAATATTAAAACCGTATGCAAGTCTTGAAAAAACATCTCTTGCCCTGTCGTCTGTCCCTAAAATATGCGATGCTGACGGTTTATGAGGGGGAGTTCCTTCGGTCTCTTCAAGCAGATTTTCGTTCGGTCCGTACGGATAAAGAGGCATCAGTACCCAGTTATCTCCGTTCTCTTCCTGAAACTGCTTTTTTAATAATCTGTAATTTGCTTCCCCCGTTATATTCTGATTGTATAATTTTGCTTCGTAAAACTTGAAAACCGGGAAGTAATACTCACCGTTATATTTTACTATCAATGCGTCGCGTCCTATAAATAAAGGCAGGATAAATGATAAAACATACAAAACGATTAATGCCAGAAAAGAATAATACCCTCTTTTTAAAGATTTAAACTTCCGCCATCTTTTTTTATATATCGATATCGCCTTGTATTTTTTATTTTTTTCTCCTTTTTCCATTTTTACTTACTATTTAAATCTGATTCTCGGGTCTATTATTGCATAAATCATATCCGATAAAATATTACCTATCAGCATTAAAAGGCTGGAGATAACAAGTAATCCCATTACTACGGGATAATCTCTTTTTATGATTGATTCAAAGCCGAGTAATCCCATACCCTGTATATTAAATACTTTTTCAATCAATAAACTTCCTGCCAGTATTATTCCAAGAAAATTACCAATACCGGTGGCAATAGGAATGAGGGAATTTCTGAGAGCATGCTTAAATATAACTTTTCTGTCGGAAAGCCCCTTTGCGTAAGCCGTACGGATATAATCCTGACTTAAATTTTCTATGACTGAATTTTTTGTCAGAATTGTAAGAGTAGCAAAACTCGATATTGCGTATGCTGCCACAGGTAAAATTGTGTGATGTATCTGATCCCACACCTGTTCAAAAAAAGATAATTGAGAGAAATCTTCCGACCGGAATCCGCCGAGAGGAAATATGTCAAGGAAACTTCCGCCGCCGAACACAATCAGCATCAATGCACCGAATGCCCAGCCGGGGATAGAATATCCCATAAATACCAGGAATGAAGAAATAAAATCGAACGAAGTTCCGTTTTTTACAGCTTTTGCAACCCCGAGAGGTACACAGATAATGTAGGTCAGCAGAAAACCAATCAACCCGAAATAGATAGAAACCGGAAATCTGTCTGCTATAACCTGTAATACAGGTTCGGAATGAACATAAGATTTTCCTAAATCTCCTGTAAGCAAATTTCCTAACCAGTTTATATACCTTATATGTACCGGTTTATCGAATCCGTAGAACTCTTTCATTTCCTGCAGGGCGCTTTCCGGTATATTTGCACTTGTCAGTTGTGTACTTCCGGTTTCTCCGCCCGTTCCGCCCATGCGTAATTTCATCAGCTCCATCTCCAGAGGTCCGCCGGGTACTATCTGCAGGACTAAAAATGTTATTAAAGTAATTCCTATGAATGTCGGAATTATTAATAAAAATCTTCTTATGAAATATGATGTCATATTTTGAAAAAATTCAGAATATTATCTATTTTATTTTTGTTGTAACCAGTATTTATTATCAACTTCTCCGGATGGAATTGTAATATTTTTGTCTAACACAGCTTTGTCGTATAATGCTGCTTTTTCTCCGTCGTTATACCACATAGATGTGGCTGTAAGAAAATCCGAATATTTTCCGATGATTCCTTCCGGATATCCGAATTTGTTTTGGTATGCTATTCTTTGAAACGGAGCATACCATTCGAATATGTAAGCATAAATATTGCAGGCGATGTAATCGATTTCTCTTAATATTTTGACTCTTTCTTTCAGAGAAAAAGTTTCCAAGTATTTTTGAAGAAGCTCATCTATTCTTTTATCCTTAATACCGGGCCAATTAGTAGTATTCGGGATGTCTGCCATCCTGGATTCCATCATTCCTGTCGGATTCGGAACTCTCGGTCCTGTCCAGTTAATAGGGAGTAATGTAAAATTTCTTTCATTGCCTAATTTGAACAGAGTCGGACCGTCTATTTCTTTCAGATTTAATTTTATTCCTATTTTTTTCAAGTCTTCCTGAAAAATTGTCAGATATCTGTCCATTCCCTGAATAAATGGTAGTTCTGTCTGAAAAACTTTACCGTCTTTTACTAAATACCCTTCGCTGTTTTTATCTTTCCAGCCTGCTTCTTCGAGCAGCATTTTAGCGGAATCGAGATTAAAACCTGTCAGTGGATTTTCGGGGTTGGCAAATTCTGTTCCCGGAAAATACGATGCCAACGGGACATATAAATTATAAAATAACTTTTCGTTAAACTGCATTCTGTTATATGCATAACAAAATGCTTTTCTTATTTTGATATCATCAAAAGGCGGTTTTCTCATGTTCATTGTCAGACCCTGTACACCTCTCGGGTATTCGTTATAAATTTTCCTCTTTAAAATTAAGCCTCTGTTATATTCATCGAAATCAAATTGCTCCGACCATCTTTTTGCGCTCGTAACCTCTATTATATCAATTTCTCCTTTCTTGAACTTTTCGAATAATAAAGCATCATCTCCGATTATATCAAATTTTATATAATCAAAATTATATAATCCCGTGTTTTGCTTCTCTTTTTCAGCCCAATAGTCGCTTCTTCGCCTGACGGAAATTGACTGACCTTTTTTTACGTCATTACTGTCTATCAGGTAAGGTCCGCTTCCGGGTATATATTTAAACTGGTACTGATCTAAATAATCTTTTCCGCTAAGAGTTTTTATATAATACGAAGGTAATATGTAAAACGTTGTTGCAAACTCATAAAACAATCTGAAATCAAGTTCCTTTGCTTTAATATTGAATATATATTTGCTTTCGGCAACAGGAGGTTCGAATCTTTTCATTGATTCGACCGTAAGCGGGTCAAGAGTTGTCGAATCAGCAAGCAGTTTATAAGTTGCAATTACGTCTTCTGTTGTTACTGCATTTCCGTCAGCCCATCTTGCATCCGGATTAATTCGGAATTTAAATGTTTTTTTATCGTCCATTATTTTCCAGTGAGTCGCTAATGAAGGAATATACTCGTCTGTTACCGGGTCCTGTCCCAGTAAAGTTTCATAAATTAAACCCTTTGTCATTACATTAAACTGATAGTTTGCGTCTTTTCCTATAATCCTCAAAGTTGCCGGAAAAGCTTTTATAGCTATTACCAGACTTCCACCTTTTGTTGCATTCGGATTACCCGCTATGTTAACATCCGTTTTTGTTTCCCAGCCCTCTCCTTTAAATCCGCTGCCGCCCTGTTCGGCAGGTACATTCGGGTCTGCGCCCGGCGGTATATCAAAAATCTTAATCGATACGGGTTTTGTATCGAATACTTTTTTTTCTTTCTTTCCGCAGTTTACCGATGAGAAAATAATTAAGGCTGAAACCAAAAGGTAAGTTAAAATTCTCGATTTCATATTTTGCTCCTTGTAGTTAAATTTTTCTAAATATAAAAAATCATTTTAAATTAAGATAGTAAATAATTAATAATTAACATCTTTGCCTTTATGCACTTATGTAGCCTGTGATTTAATTCACGGAATTTTTTTCTATGTTTTTTTTGTTTAGAATTTTTAAAAAAATAAAGTTATGAAAAATATTTTTTTAATTTCGGCGGTAATAATAATTTTACTTCTTTTCGTTTATCTTTTTAAACCGTATAATTCTTATTCCTCGTACAGCTACAGTGAACAAAATTCAGATTCCATAAATATAAATGATTTAAAGGTTTTAACCATTGACGGGACGGAAAAATCATTATCAGATTACAACGGGAAAGTTCTACTGATAGTAAATGTAGCGTCCAAATGCGGATATACGCCTCAGTATGAAGGGATGCAAAGATTATACGACAGGTTTAACAGTCAGGGTTTTGAGATACTTGCATTTCCGTGTAACGATTTCAAAAATCAGGAACCTGGTACCAATGAAGAAATTGCAGAATTCTGCCGAACCAATTACAATATTACATTTCAACTGTTCGATAAGATAAAGGTTCTTGGTGAGGACAGGAGCCCTCTGTACGAAAGATTAATTCAGTTCGAACCGGCAGGAGACATAAGCTGGAATTTTGAGAAGTTTATTGTGGATAAGAACGGAAATGTCGTTGTCAGATTTAAAAGTAACGTAAAACCGGAATCAGAGGAAATAATAAGTATAATCGAAGGATTACTTATCCAATAACCTCAATACACTTCATCCAACACAACTCTTGACTAATAACTCTCTTTGTTTGAAAAAAATATACATAAAAATTAATTTTTTAATTTATTAAATTATATACATCAATTATATACGATATATTAACGGCTGTTTCTGCACAATCGTGAAACAGTTTATTTTTTAACTGTACTTAATCAACATTTAGCCCGAACTGAAAAAATTTCAGAACATCCTGCAGAATCGAATCAGTGATTCTGAAACAGGAAGCGGGTTGACAAACTTAAACTTTATTAGAGGATTTTTATGGAATCATATAAAACAACAGCTCCGTTTTATGACGATATTTTTCCCCTCAATACCGACAAAATTACTTTTGTAAAATCCATCCTCGGCGGTAAAAAAGGCAGTATTCTTGATGCCGGTTGCGCTACAGGGGAGCTGCTTGTAACTCTTTCGAAAGAAGGAATTGATGTTACCGGCATTGATGTTAACGATGATATGCTGAACATTGCCGCGGGAAAAATTTCATCTCTTAATTTATCTGCCAAATTAAAAAATTTAAGTATTCTTGACATTGGAGCCGAATTCATAAAATCAAGATTTATTTTACTCTTATGTCTTGGAAATACACTATCTCATTTGAAAGACATAAATGAAATTTTTGATTTTCTGAAACAGGCATATATGATAATTCAGCCCGGCGGGAAAATAGCAATACAAATTATCAACTATAACAGAATTCTTGAGGATGACATCAGAGAATTGCCTGTTATCGATAACGAAAAAATCAGATTTGAAAGAAAGTATAATATTCGTCCGGACAATAAAGTGGAATTTAATACAAAATTGTACATAAAAGCCGTTGACCGGACATTCGAAAATAGTACACTTCAATTTCCTATATGCCGGAACGAGATGGTAAGACTAATGCTTAACGCAGGTTTTTTTAATATTGTTACTTATGCCGATTTCAAATTTAACTTTTTTTCGAAAAATGATATCTCGGTGATTTTTTCGGGCGACAGGTAATATGCGGATTAAATTAGAAGAATTTACACACCATGACATTCATACTCTTATTAACTGGATAGACTCTCCCGAAACTTTATTTTTATGGACAGGTACTACATTTAAATTTCCCCTTACTTATGAATGTATTTCTAATTACTTTAACGAAAGTGAAACCGGACTACAATCCAACAAATTATTCAAGGCGGTTGATGAAAGCGGCATTATGCAAGGATATATAGAATTAAGCAGAATAGATAGTGAGAATAAACAAGCGTGTATTTCAAGGGTTATTGTAGGCAATCCGAAAATCAGAAACAAAGGTATCTGTAAACAAATGATAGGTAATATTTTAAAAATCGGTTTCGAAGAATATAGTCTGCACAGAATTTATCTTTTTGTTTTCGAGGAGAACATCTCTGCAATCGAATGCTATAAAAAATCGGGTTTCAGAATCGAAGGTCTGCTGAGAGATTCAAGATATTATGAGGGTAAGTACATCAACGTATATCTTATGAGTATTATTGATGAAAAATATAATAATAAAAAAAATTAAATTTTAAAACACTAATGAAATATCAGTCCTGCTCTTTTTGTACAATAACCGAATCAAAATTTATCTTTAAAAATGAATCTGCTTTTGTAATAAATGATAAATATCCTGTTTCTCCCGGGCATCTGTTAATTATTCCTTTCAGGCATTATGAAAATTATTTCGATTCGACTCCGGATGAAGTCAAAGCAATTAACGAATTATTATTTCAATCACAAAAATACGTAAGCGATAAATTTAGTCCTTCGGGATTCAATGTCTGGATAAACATTGGCAGAAAGGCGGGTCAATCAATTATGCATGCACACCTGCATCTGATTCCCAAATATTAAATTCTTCTTTTCAAAAAAAAATACGTCTGCATTTCGATGGATACTGTCCGCATTTAATTTATCATATATGTTATTTTAATTTGTTATTTTGAGTTGTTATTTTTTCCGATAAGCAATATTTTTACATATGCTTACTAACCAAATTTTTTTCCTTCTATGAAAAAATCTATTTTAACTTTATTTTTTATATTATTATTTTCATGTAGTCTGTATCCTCAATGCACGGAACCGGTGAATGGAAGTTCCTCATCTGAATTATCAGGTGTTACTTTTCAGGGAGATACGACCGGAAAAGTTCCTCTTAACCATTCGCTTTACAACCTATGGGAGAAAATCGATAATAGCATGATATCTCCTGACGGAAAATGGGTTTCATACGAATTAAATCCCGGCAAAGGGGATGGTAATCTGATACTTGTCAATTTATTCAATAAAAAGTCCGATACGATAAAAAGAGGATATGATGCGGTATTTTCTCCCAATTCCGATTTTATTGCATTTAAAATTAAGCCGCCCGAAGATTCAACCAGAAAAGCTAAACTTGAAAAAAAGAAGAAAGAACAAATGCCCAAAGATTCTTTCGGAGTGGTTTCCTTTTTAAACTTAGGAGGTAAAGAATTATTTATTGATTCTTACTTTAAAAGCGGTAACCTTGTTTCCTTTAAGGTACCGGAAGAAAATGCTTCCTGGACTGCTTTCACTTTAGAAAATTCTAAAAATAAAAAAGATACTGCTTCGAGAAGTAATATTAAAACGTATGAGTTTATAGTACTGAATCCTGTTACATCAAAAAAATTTGAATTTGCCGATGTTTCGAACTTTTCTTTTTCTAAAAACGGCAGTAAACTTGGATTTATTACTTTGAAGAAAGGTAAAAACGATACTTCTTCTGTTACGCTTTTTGACACCCGGGAACAAAAGGAAAAGGAAATATTCAAATCACAGGGTTATATAAAAAATATTTCATTGGACGATAAAGGAACCCAATCCGCATTTATATATTCGCCTGATACAGCGGAAGTAAAGCGCTACGGTCTGTTTTACTGGTCTGCGGCTGAAAATAAAGTCAGAAAAATTGCAGATATGAAT
The DNA here is from genome assembly GCA_016873795.1 of Ignavibacteria bacterium. Taxonomy (GTDB): domain Bacteria; phylum Bacteroidota; class Ignavibacteria; order Tepidaquicellales; family Tepidaquicellaceae; genus VGWA01. Next base: position 9,613 of record VGWA01000042.1, on the reverse strand, counting down.
TCAACAGGAATACCTTATGACTGGGAAATCAGCGAACATGCCAATTTGAATTTTTCCGAAGACGGAACAATGTTATATTTCGGGACAGCTCCGAAAATTTTACAGCCGCCAAAAGATACAATACCTGATGATGAAATTGCAAAACTCGATGTCTGGCACTGGGATGATCCGCTTCTTCAGACACAACAAATTCACGAGCTGGAGAAGGAAAAAAAGAGAAATTACAGAGCCGTTTATCATTTAACGGACAAGACAGATGTTGTCAATAGAATTGTTCAACTTGAAGATAAAACCCTTGAAACTGTCAGAACTTCACTTAAAGGAAACGGGAAATACGCAGCGGGAATATCATATAAACCTTACCTGAAAATGCAATCCTGGTGCGACCCGGAATATTCGGATATATATTCCGTGAATGTTTTGACCGGCGAAAGAAAATTAATATTCGAAAAAGCAAGATACCGTGCTTGGATATCTTCCGGCGGAAATTATATACTGTGGTTTAATTCAGATGACAGCTCCTATTATTCCTATTCTAATATCAAAAATGAATACTATCAGCTGACAAAATCCATTCACCTGCAATTTTGTGATGAACTCTGGGATATGCCTAATCCTCCCGAGCCTTACGGAATCGGAGGCTGGATTCAAAATGACAGTTATGTTTTGATTTATGACAGGTTCGACATCTGGAAATTCAGTCCTGATAATTCAGAGTTACCGGTAAAATTAACAGAAGGCAGAGAATCTCAAACAAGGTACAGATACATAAAATTGGATCCAGAGGAGATTTTTATAAAAAACGATGAGAAAATTTTACTTAAATCATTTAATGAAGATAACTATAGTGAAGGATACTACTCACTCATAGTTGATTCAGGGGAACTACCCAAAAAATTAATTTTTCAGGACTATCACTTTTCCGGTCTTAAGAAATCTAAAAAAGCAGATAAAATCATATGGCAGAAATGTACTTACACGGAGTTTAATAATATCTGGAACAGTAATATTGATTTTTCCGGTCAGGAAAAAATTTCCGATGCCAATCCGCAGCAGACAAAGTATTTGTGGGGTACAGCAGAACTTGTTAAATGGAAAGGACCGAATAATGAAGACATGAGAGGCATATTGTATAAACCGGAGAATTTTAACCCGGAGAATAAATACCCGATGATTGTTTATTTTTATGAAAAATATACAGACAGAATTAATTATTACTACCCGGTAGCACCTTCCCGTTCGGTAATAAATTTTCCTTTATATAACAGTAACGGATATGTTATATTCCTTCCCGATATTTCCTATGATATAGGGTATCCCGGTGAAAGTGCACTTAAATATGTAATGAGCGGCACCGCTTATGTAATCAGTCTCGGATTTATAGATGAAAATAACGTCGGACTTCAGGGACAGAGCTGGGGCGGATATCAGGTGGCTTATATAGTTACACAAACGAATTTCTATAAATGTGCAATGGCGGGTGCTCCGGTAGCTAATATGACAAGTGCTTACGGAGGTATAAGACTCGAGTCCGGTATTGTGAGAAGCCATCAGTATGAAGATACACAGAGCCGCATCGGAGTTACTCTCTGGGACAGCCTTAGTCTGTATATAAAGAATTCTCCTCTGTTCCTTGCGGATAAAATTTCGACTCCTTTACTTTTAATGGCTAACGATGCAGACGGAGCAGTACCATGGCAGCAGGGAATTGAATTTTTTAATGCATTGCGAAGATTGGATAAGAAAGTATGGATGCTGACATATAATGACGACCAGCATAATCTGACTAAATGGCCAAACCGGGTTGATCTGTCCATAAGAATGAAACAATTCTTCGACCATTATCTGAAAGGCGAACCAATGCCGAAGTGGATGAGTGAAGGCATACCCGCAATAAATAAAGAAATTGATAAAGGTTTAAATAATTAATGTTACCGATAAATTTATTAATATGTCCTCTCAAATAATAACAGACAGTTCAAAAAGAAACTGGGTAATTGCAAGCGTAGGAATTGCCGCCTTTATGTCTATTCTCGATGCTTCAATTGTGAATATCTCTCTTCCGGAAATTGCATCACAATTTAAAGTTTCGACAAATGAAGTATCGAGGGTAGTTTTGTCTTATCAGGTATTTCTTACAGGGACCCTGCTCCTTTTTGGAAAACTTGCGGACAGAAGGGGATTGAAAAGAATTATCATGGCAGGTTATATAGTATTTATTCTTGGTTCGTTATTATGCGGACTTTCCTCTAACCTTCATATGCTTGTTCTGTTCAGATGTCTGCAGGGAATAGGTGCTTCTATGCTTTATTCTAACGTGCCTGCCGTTATTCCTAAATTCCTGCCGGTGAACGTAAGAGGTTCTGCATACGGCGTTTTTTCGATGGTTTCTGCAATAGGACTATCTGTCGGAGCACCGCTCGGTGGAATCATTACTCAATATCTTAACTGGAACTGGATTTTCTTTATTAATATTCCTATCGGAATAGCCGCTTTTTTTATTGTTTCAAAGGTTTTTCCCGATGACAAAATTGTACATAGTGAAACTGAGGAATATAAATTCGATTATATCGGTGTACTCTTCAGTTTCCTGAGTATTATTCTTCTCATTTATGTTCTGAATATCGGACAGAAAGCAGGATGGTTATCTTCCAAGACTTTAATAAGTCTTGCCTTGTGCATACTTTTCATTGTTCTTTTCTTGATCAGGGAAAAAACATACAGATATCCGGTCATCAGTCTGAAACTGATTAAAAATAAAAAACTTACACTCGCACTGTTTTCGACTCTTTTCGGTATAATGTTTATGGCAGGAAATAATTTTATGATGCCGTTTTACATCATTCATACAAGAGGATTAACTACCGACCAGGCAGGATTTGTTATGATATTTTTTTCCTTAATCTTTGTTATTGTTGCCCCGATTTCGGGTAAACTTTCAGATAAAATTGCATCTGAAAAAATCTGTGCTGTTGCAATGTTAACCGCCTCTTTAGCCGGTTTATTTTTTACTTTTACGCTCGGATATAATGGTTTATTATTTGCAATTGTCTTTCTCGCACTGATGGGATTTTCCTTTGCTGCGTTTATTTCTCCCAACAATAATATGGTACTGGGACTCGCCCCGGAAGGAGAAACAGGTATTGTTTCGGGTATAATGAGAACATTTTTTAATCTTGGAAATGCACTCGGAGTTTCATTTTCTGTTCTTGCTTTTAATTCCGTACTTACTGCCGAACAGATTTCGAAAGCGTATGACCCGAGCGAAACACAAACTCTCGAAATTGAATTAATTCCCGGATTCAGAATGGCTGTTATAACAGGAGTAGTTACTACATTTATATCTTTTGTTTTGATAGTAATTAGTATTTTTATATCAAGAAATATGAGAAAAAAAGGTGAGCACATGGAATCCCTCAAAGAAAAACCCCGTTACGTAGAGTTCTGAAACTTCTATTTTTTTTGAAGTAAAAAAATATACTTATTCTTCAGTTTTTTTATGAATATGTTTATGAATTACGATTTTCCTGCTTGTTACTTTTAAAGTCCTCCTTATAAAATAAAATATAAACGGTGACAGTATTATTAAATAAAAACTGATTCTGATATGAAAAAGAGAAACAAACATCATCATTATGAAATAGCCGAGTATGGTTATAGACATAACACTGTTAAACTTTATCTCAAATTTAGTAAGATTCTTGTCTATTAAATGTTTCTGGTGTGTTACATAAATCCAGTGAATGTAAGAAATAATTCCGTTTATCGATAAATTTCCGAGATATATCAATAAAGCAATCTGGTTATCAGAATTAAACACATAAATGCTTGTTGACAGCGGAATCAATGCGATGAACATTAAGAAAAATATATTTATCCACAGTACAACTCTGTTTGCTTTTATCAAATATTTTAATTGTGCCTGCTGTCTTATCCAGTAGAGTCCCAGTACCGCAAAACTGATAAAATAATCTAATAATTTCGGAGCAATTTTCTCTAATATATAATCTATGTTTAAATTAAGGTTCCCGTCCCAAAACGGAATCTGAAGCTGAAATATCATAAGTGTCATTACAATGCTGAAGACATCATCGCTCAACGATTCCAGTCTTGAAATTTTTAAAGTATCAGGATTCTCATCGGAATCTTGTTGTTTGTCTTTTGAAAATATTATTTTTAAATATTTCAGAAACATTCCGGAATGTTTTTTTAAAAAACTAAATTATCACTTCTCAAAATAATTTAATAGTCAAAATATTCTCTTATCTCCGTTGTTGTGTTTGCTATTGTTAATGTTATTGTGTTTAATGCTTTATATTTACACTTTATTACTTTGTTTCTGACTTTTATATGTTTATTGATTTAATGACATTTATTTCCTGATTAAAGTCCTAATTAAAGTCAGGAGAGATCCTGAAACAAGTGACCCAGAGTGTACGCTCGGATGACTGGGAGGGAGTTTGAGATGACAGGGTGGGCAGGACTAAATTCGGGTAAAATAAAAAATTTTAATATGATTATTTTTGTTAATGATATTGAAAAAACGGTCGACGATACCTGTACTTTGAAAAATTTGCTCGAATCTATGAATCTCTATGAACAAAAAGGTATCGCCGTAGCGGTTAATAATAGTATTGTTACTAAAAAGAATATCGATGAATATATTCTGAAAAATAATGACAGGATTATTGTTATTCAGGCCGCTCAGGGAGGATAAATGTTTAATAATAAATGAATTATAAATGAACAAAGAAACTAAACCAATATTGAAAAGTGACCTGCTTGAACCTTTTCCTGATTCCAGGAAGATTTATGTCAAAGGTAAAATCCATAATATAAATGTCGCTATGCGTCAAATCTGGCTTAACGATACTCTGGATTCAGACGGCAATATAGAAAAAAACGAACCTTTGACTGTTTATGATACTTCAGGTCCCTATACTGACCCTCATGTTAAAATTGATATTAGAAAAGGTATTCCTAAAATCCGTCAGGAATGGATAGAATCGAATCCCGACCTGATAAAACTCGATTCTTTAAGTTCCGATTTCGGGAAAAAAAGATTAAATGACAAATCACTCGATAACATAAGATTTGACTATGTAAATCGAAATCCATTTGTTGCAAAGTCAGGAAAAAAAATTACTCAGATGTACTATGCAAAGAAGGGAATTATTACTCCTGAAATGGAATATGTAGCAGTCAGGGAAAATCAACAACTCGACGAACTTAAATCAAAGATTAAATTTCATAAAGGGGAAAACTTCGGTGCAAACTTGCCTGATACATACATTACTCCGGAATTTGTCAGAGACGAAATTGCTTCAGGCAGAGCGATTATTCCCGCTAATATCAACCATCCCGAATCCGAACCGATGATTATAGGAAGAAATTTTCTTGTAAAAATAAACGCTAATCTCGGAAATTCTCCTGTAACTTCAAGTATTCAGGAAGAAGTCGAAAAAGCAATCTGGGCTTTCAGATGGGGTGCGGATACAATTATGGATTTATCTACGGGTAAAAATATACACGAAACCCGTGAATGGATTATCAGAAATTCACCCGTTCCCGTAGGAACGGTTCCGATTTATCAGGCACTCGAAAAAGTTGAAGGAAAAGCAGAAGAACTCAACTGGGAAATTTTTAAAGATACGCTTATCGAACAGGCAGAACAGGGCGTTGATTTCTTTACAATTCATGCAGGACTCTTACTTCATCATATACCACTTACCGTAAAAAGATTAACAGGAATTGTTTCAAGAGGCGGCTCGATTATGGCTAAATGGTGTCTTGCTCACCACAAGGAGAGCTTTCTTTACACTAACTTTGAAGAAATTTGTGAGATTCTTGCTAAATATGATGTAGGAATTTCACTGGGCGACGGTCTGAGACCCGGTTCGATTGCTGACGCAAACGATAAAGCTCAGTTTGCCGAATTGGAAACACTCGGGGAGTTAACAAAAATTGCATGGAAACATAACGTGCAGGTTATGATAGAAGGTCCGGGACATATTCCTATGCAGCGCATAAAACAAAATGTGGATTTGCAATTGAAACATTGTTACGAAGCTCCGTTCTATACTCTCGGTCCGCTTACTACCGATATTGCTCCGGGCTATGACCATATTACTTCAGCTATAGGAGGAGCAATGATTGCCTGGTACGGAGCAGCTATGCTTTGCTATGTTACGCCTAAAGAGCATCTCGGTCTGCCCGACAGGGAAGATGTTAAAACCGGTGTTATTACTTATAAACTTGCCGCTCACGCTGCCGACCTTGCTAAAGGACATCCTGCCGCACAAATCAGAGATAATGCTATGAGTAAAGCAAGGTTTGAATTCAGATGGAAAGACCAGTTTACCATCGGACTCGACCCTGAAACGGCAATGAAATTTCACGATGCTACTTTGCCTGACGAAGGAAGCAAAGTCTCTCATTTCTGCTCGATGTGCGGTGAACATTTCTGTGCAATGAAAACTTCATACGATGTCAGGGAACTTGCAAAAAAGCTTGAAGAAAAAGCAGAGGAATTCAAAAAATCCGGCAGTGAAATTTATATTAAACAAAAGTGAAAAGAATTGTAGTTATTTCACATAACGAATATCTGCACAATGAAACCGATATAGTAAACAAGTTATTCGACGTCGGGTTGTATGATTTCCATTTAAGAAAAAAAACCGGTAATGTCACGGATTTTAAAAAATATATTGGTTGCTTGAATACTAATTTTCATAATAAAATAACATTGCATAGTAATTACGAAATTACTTCTGATTTTAATGTAAAAGGAATTCACATCAGATATGCTGACTTAATCGAAAATATAAACAGGAATAATAACATTGTTGGTGTATCGGCTCATAGTCTTGACGAACTGGAAAATCTTGAAAATGTTTTGAATGAGAAAGATAAGAAAATTCAATATGCTTTTTTAAGTCCGGTTTTTGACAGCATTTCAAAAAAAGAATATAAAAGTAAATTTAATCTTACTGATTTAAAAAATTATTTTCATAAAAACAGGTTTTCGTTCGGTGTTTTTGCACTTGGAGGGATTGATGATTCTAATATTTCGGATGTTTTTGAAACCGGATTTGACGGTGCCGCTTTGCTCGGGTATATCTGGAAAAATCCTGACCCTTTGAATAATTTTATTCGAATTAAACAATTATGTAACCTATGAAACCTTTTGTTCTCGGTATAGGTGGATTTGACCCGTCAAGCGGTGCAGGAATTACGGCTGACATTAAAACTTTCGAAAACTGCAGCGTTTACGGACTGGGTGCTGTTACTGCTGTTACTTTTCAAAACGAAAATAATTTCTCGGGTCTTAAATGGATTACTCAGGATGATATTACCAATCAATTGAATTCGGTTCTTTCTTATTATCCGCTTGAGTTTGTCAAAATAGGAATTGTAGAATCCCTGAATGTTCTTGATAATATTATTAATCATCTTTTATCTGTCGATAATAATATAAAGATCATCTGGGACCCTGTAATCAAATCTTCCACCGGTTTTATTTTCCAATCTGATTTTAAAGAGAATAAACTTTTTGATATTCTCAGGAAAATATTCCTTGTTGTTCCGAATGTCAGTGAATTCGAAACTCTGTTCGATAAAATTAATGTCACTTCGAAGAATATTCACGAAACGATTATCAGAGAAAATCTGTGTTCGGTTCTGATAAAAAGCGGACATACAGACCCATATAATCATAACGATTTGCTGTATCAGAAAGAAGGGTTAACGGTAATCCACGGCAGGAGACTCGATGGATTCGAAAAACACGGCTCAGGTTGTGTGTATGCTTCCGCCATAACTTCTTATCTGGCGCTTGGAAATAATTTAACTGCTGCCTGTATTTTTGCTAAAGATTATATTAATAATTTTCTGACAAGCAGTGATTCAAAACTCGGATTTCATTTTAATGCCTGATTTATCTATGAAAAAAAATTTTTATATATCGAAATTCCATTATATAACACAGGATTTAAAAGATGTTACTCATCAGGAATTAATACAAATTGCCTGCGAAAATAAAGTCGACTGGATTCAGTTGAGAGTGAAAAATAAATCCAGTGATGAATTTTTAAAAATTGCCGAGAAATCACTTGCAATATGCAGAAAATCCGGAGTAAAACTTATTATTAATGATAATACCGAAATTACCGCAGAAATAAATGCAGACGGTGTTCATCTCGGTAAAACGGATATGAAACCTTCCGAAGCGAGAAAAGTACTCGGTCCGGATTTTATTGTCGGCGGAACAGCAAATACTTTTGAAGATATTTTATTTCTCGAATCCGAAGGAGTGGACTATATCGGACTCGGTCCCTTAAGGTTTACAGAAACCAAAGAAAATCTGAGTCCGGTCCTCGGTATTAATGGATTTGCGGAAATAATCGGAAAATGTAAAGAAAAAAATATTAATATACCTGTAATTGCAATCGGCGGAATTCAGGCGGAAGATGTTAGAGCGCTGTTAGAAACCGGAATTTACGGAATAGCTGTTTCTTCGGCTGTCAATTTATCAGACAACCCTGTAAACAGTTTGCAAACATTTATAAATTTAATTAAAAATTCGACTTGTACGGTTTGACAGAAAGGATATATATATGAGTTTAATCATTGCGGATAAAACATTTAATTCGAGACTTTTTCTTGGAACAGGAAAATTCAGTTCGAATAAAATTATGGAAGAAGCAGTGCTTGCTTCCGGTACCGAACTTGTTACTGTTGCATTAAAAAGAGTTGATTTGAAAAAAGAAAATGATGATTTATTGAAACATTTAAAACATCCCAGTATAAATATTTTACCTAACACATCCGGTGTCAGAACAGCAGAAGAAGCAGTTTTTGCCGCACAGCTTGCCCGTGAAGCTCTGGAAACAAACTGGCTGAAACTCGAAATCCATCCTGACCCCAAATATTTGATGCCTGACCCTTTCGAAACTCTGAAAGCCGCTGAAAAACTTGTGAAACTCGGATTTGTCGTTCTTCCGTATATTCATGCCGACCCTGTTCTTGCTAAAAGTCTTGAAGATGCGGGTGTTGCTGCCGTGATGCCTCTGGGCTCGCCGATTGGCAGTAATAAGGGACTTAAAGCAAAAGATTTTATCTCGATTATTATAGAACAAAGTAACGTACCGGTAGTAGTTGATGCGGGAATCGGTGCTCCTTCTCATGCTGCTGAAGCACTCGAAATGGGTGCCGATGCCGTACTGGTAAATACTTCTGTCGCTGTTGCATCAGACCCCGTGTCTGCAGCTAAAGCTTATAAAATGGCTGTCATTGCGGGAAGACTTGCTTTTGAAGCCGGACTCGCACGTGAGTCGGATACAGCCGAACCAAGCAGTCCGCTTACAAAATTTTTAAGTGAAGAATAATTTATGTTTCTTGACGTGCTCGAAAAATATGACTGGAACAAAATTAAACAGGATATCTATTCGAAAACCGAAAAAGATGTTTTGCTTGCTCTTAATAAACCTAAAAGAGATTTAGAAGATTTCAAAACACTCGTTTCTCCTGCTGCCTTTCCTTATCTCGAACAGATGGCTAAACTCAGCAATAAACTTACTCAAAAAAGATTCGGAAAAATTATACAACTCTTCAT
>VGWA01000041.1 GCA_016873795.1 Ignavibacteria bacterium | reverse complement strand
ATTTATATGATAACATCGGATTTGCAAAATAATTTATGGTTTGCGACATTTTTCGGAGGATTGGCAAAATATAACGAATCGCAAAATTTATGGACAGTTTATAATACGACCAATTCGGGACTTCACGATAATAATTTATTTTCTGTGTATGTAGATGACAATAATATTAAATGGATAGGAGGAAATGGATTAGCAATTTATAATGATACAACATGGCAGATATTTTATTACCCTTTCATCGGTGATGTATTCAATTTTTCAAAGGATAGGTATGGTAATATATGGATTTGTGCAGCAGGCGGTTTATATGTTTATAATCCGGCAGGAGTGATAGGTATTGAAAATAATACGGCAGTTATTAGTGAAAATTATATATTTATTCAAAATTATCCGAATCCGTTTAATCCCGTAACGAAGATAAAATATTCACTGCCGAAGGCAGGACTTGTTACTTTGAAAATATATGACATATTGGGCAGAGAAGTATGTATGCTTATAAACGAATACAGAAATGCGGGGAGATACATAACCGAATTCGACGGCTCGAACCTATCGAGCGGAGTGTATTTCTATAAAATCGAAGTAAACGGATTCAGCGATGTGAAAAGGATGATACTCGTAAAGTAGAATTTAAGAATTTCGTACAGGATACAAAACCCGGTTGAGAAAACAAACGGGTTTTTTTATGTATAAATCCGCTACGGCGGGAAAATTAAATGGATTTGCAATAAAGGAGAAGAATGAATTATATTTGGAATTTTATTAAAAAGGAAATAAGAATTATTTATAAAATTTTCAATAAGTTAATTTTATCAAAAAAAAATGCTTGCTTTTATATAATTATCTGATTAAGTTATTATTACAAATTATGAAAAAAGTTTTTATTATATCCGCGATAATACTTCTGATTTTACTGATACTGACTACATATATTCTTTTCTTTTTCCCGACTTACCGCATAGAAATCTTACACCCTGCAGACAGTTCGCTGATTGCATCGGACTTTTTCATAACCGTTTCAATTTGCGGAAAGCCAGTTCCCGATATTCTCGAAATTAAAATCGACGAGAATACAATAGAAACTATACACCTCGATGAATTAAACTGGAACGAAAGAAACTGCGCCACCTTATACAATTTTAAAATCGATATTTCAAACATAAAATCCGGCAACCACATTCTTACGGCACGGGTAAAAGACAATCTTTTACCCGCATCGGAAAAGTACTCGATAACTTTTGAAAAAAAAGATTTTAAACCTTTCGAAAAAGAAGCGGATTCTTCAGAAATATCCAAAATAGAATCTTTTTTCACGAACGAATTACCGGATTTAATCGTAACTCTGAATAATACGCGTCTGCGTCATCCCGATAAATGGACAGAGAGAGAAGAATATAAACAAATAAAGGATTCCGTTTTTAATTATAAAATTCCCATATCAGTTCTCGAAAGGATAAAATCACTAATCGAAAACATAGAAAAGAAATCCTCGCCGAAAGAAATAAAAAAAGAAGGAGATTATCTGAACATAGAATTATGCAATAACGGATATCCGTTTTGGACATTAATGTACGAATACAGATTTGACAGGGGTGACATTGCTTCGATTTTGCTGACTTATAAAATTATAGAAAGAATGAACCTCGAAATCGAGGGTATGAAAGAACAGGCATACGTACTTAAGAGACTCGATAACATAAACAGGGTAGAACTATTTCTGGGCAAGCAAATAAACGAAACACCGGCGGCAATTATACTCGAAAACAAAATCAGAGAACTGTCGGACAGATTGAAAATAATTTATGCGGGAAGAAGAATCGAGCAGCTAAGAACAATGCGGGATATGCTTTACTTTGGAGTACCCGTTTCCACACTCGATTTTTTCGTTAAAAGCATAAACAGTGAGGTCGAGCAGGAGATGAAAGATACATCCATGCAGAAGTATAATACAATAGAGGAGAAATTGTACAATATGTGCAAAAAACCGACAGTATATCATGAATTAAGGCATCTCGAGGATTTTAAAAACGGAATTGCTTTATCAAACACGAGCAGAATTATCCTCGATAACTTCATCGAGAGCAATCCGATTAAATATCATTCAATAGATAATTACATAGAATATGAAAAATTTTGTTATAATTCAATAGTAGACATTAATCTTGAATTATCAGCATATTTATATGAACTGGCATATGCAAGCGGTTTGCGTAAATATTTATTAATAAAGCTTGCAAATTTCATATTAAACAAGCAATACATAAACACACCCGAGCACTGGGCATCCAAAGCTATTTTATGGCTTCTTGCCCGTAAGAACAATATGACAGATAAAAATTTTCTTCTTCCGAATCAATACATTAACCGAGATGAATGGAAAGAAATATTAATAAAACTGCACGGAGTAAACAACAAAAAACTCGAGCAGGATATAAGAGACATATACGTCGATGAATTCAAGAAAAAAATATTTTAAAACTGTAATGAACGAAAAATCATATTCCTTGTTAAATATTGTAAATCAAAAATTGAAACAATGAAAAGTTTTCAGATACCGGTATTTTACAAAAGTGAAATAATTTCAAAAATAAAAAACATCAGAAGGGATAAAAACCCGCGTAAAAAGGATTATTCCCCTACCGAACTGGACTTCGGTACGGTTGTTTTTTTGATATCGAGACATTTTGGATTCTGCTACGGTGTGGAAAATGCAATAGAAATATCCTATAAGGCAATCGAAGAGAATCCCGGCAGAAAGATATATTTATTAAGCGAGATGATACACAATCCCGAAGTAAACCGTGACTTACAGGAAAGAGGGGTTGAATTTATAATGGATACGGCAGGAAACAAAAAATATGACATTAAAAAACTGAAACAAGATGACATTGTAATAATACCCGCATTCGGAACAACAATCGAAATTCAAAAAGAACTTTCAGAAAAGGGAATAGAAATAATCAAATACGATACAACATGCCCGTTCGTGGAAAAAGTATGGAACAGAGCTTCTTTACTCGGAAAAAACGGATTTACAATTATTCTTCACGGAAAATATAACCATGAGGAAACACGGGCAACTTTTTCACACAGTAAAGAAAATGCACCGACGCTTGTCATACGCGATATTGAAGAAGCAAAATCGGTCAGAGATTATATACTGGGACGAATTAAAAAAACGGAGTTTTTAGAACTTTTCAAGGGTAAGTATTCCGATAATTTTGAGCCGGAAACAAAATTAAAAAAAATCGGAGTGGTGAATCAAACAACGATGCTGGCTACCGAAACGGAGGAAATATCCAATTTACTGAAAGATGCTTTAACCGAAAAGTACGGCAAAGAAAATATTAACAAACATTTCGCCGATACAAGAGATACATTATGTTATGCAACGCATGATTATCAGAGGGCTACATATGCTCTGCTGGAAAACAGTGCAGATATTGCAATTGTAATAGGAGGATATAATAGTTCCAATACAACACATATAGTAAAATTATGCGCAGAAAAACTTCCTACCTATTTTATATCATCACCGAAGAAAATATTATCCAAAGAAGCAATTATGCATTTTGATATAAACATATTAAAAGAAATCGAAACAAAAAGTTATATACCCGATAAGGAAAAAGTAAAGATAATATTAACGAGCGGAGCTTCCTGTCCTGATTCGATGGTAGAAAGTGTTTTACTGAGATTATTATCGTTTTTCGAAAATACAATAAATACGGAAACAGTAATCGATAAATTACTGAGCGGGAACGACATCACATCTGAACATTAGTTTACAAAAACATTTTAGCAAACTCTCTTTTTTTTCTGTTTTTCCAACCGCCTTTATGATAAGCATAACCGGCAATAAGAGGCATTGCAATAGTCGCTTCCGAGAATACCATTTGTTCATATGTCGTATCGACTTTCCCCCATGAACTTGCTTCTTTAAGAGTTGAACCTGAAAGAGCCCCGTCTCTTTCATCAGCAACCGTAATTTGTATTGCATATTTATGCATCGGGACTTCCTTTTCGAGCACATCACAGGCGACTACCACATCCTGCGTAAAATTTTTCGGAACACCGCCGCCAACCATAAACAATCCTGTTTCGAATGCATCAAGTTTTATTAAAGTTAATTCGACAAAGTCTCTTGCGGAATCTATTGTTACGCAATTTTTATTATTCCATTGATGATGCACAAATCCGAATCCTGCAGAGCAGTCCGAAAAAGCAGGAACAAAAATAGGGACTTTATTCTGATAAGCAGCGAGTATTACTGATTCTTTGTTTTTTGCATTTTTTGTAAGGTATTTTCCCATTTCCCATATAAACTCCCTCGATGAAAACGGTTTAGGAGGCAGTGAATTACATATTTCGGCAACCGTCATATCGCATATTCTTAAATCGTCTTCATCTATGTAAGTATCGTATATCCTGTCTATATGCAGTTTTCTTAATTCGTTATCGTCAACGAACTGAGTACCGATATAATGCTTGAATCCAAGCGCCTCGAGAAAATCCTGGTCAACGATAATCGCTCCCGTGGACACAATCACATCAATCATATTATTTTTTATCATATCCACGACAACATTCTTCAAACCCGCCGAAAAAAGAGAGCCTGCAAGACATAAAATCACCGAGCAATTCTTATCTTTCAGCATCATATCATAATACTTAGCCGCCCGCCACAGGTTCCTCGCCTGAAAAGCCATATCCTTATATGACTCAACAAGCGGAACAACATTGAATTTTTTTATATCAATGTGTTTAATTGTTTCTTTCAGATAATCTTTTTTTGTTTTCTTCATATTTATTTTTTTATTTAGAAAATTTTTATTGGTTAGCTTCCTGCAGGTTTTTCCAGTCACCGTTATCTTTGATTAATTTTATGAGTTCATCAACCGCAACAACAGAATCGATATTTTTTTTAATAATATTTCTTCCTTTATATAAAGTTACTTTATTTATACCGCTTCCGACATATCCGTAATCCGCATCAGCCATTTCTCCAGGACCGTTTATTATGCAGCCCATAACGGCAATTTTCAGTCCTTTCAGATGTTTAGTCTGTTTCATTATTTCCGCCGTTATTTCCTGTATATCGAACATCGTACGGCCGCAGGAAGGACAGGAAATATATTCGGTTTTCGTTATCCTTTTTCTTACCGCCTGTAAAATTCCAAAACTGATATTGTTCAGAAATACTGCTTTGTTAATGGTTTCTGTTTTACCATCAGATATTTTTTCAGCATCGAGCCAGATTCCGTCTCCGAAATTATCCATTAAGATACTTCCAAAATCAACAGCCGAGCGAATTATTAATTCTTCTGATTTTATACTGCCGTAATTTTTATATAATACTGCGGGATTATTAAAATTGTTATTTATTAAATAATGTCTGATAAGTTCAAAATTTTTGTCAATATTAATTATCAATACGATATTTTCTTTTACAGTCTTTAATTCATCAAGTTGTTTTATTTCATCTGTAATAAAAAAATTTATGTCATCGGAAAATATTTTTACGTCCTTTAATTTATCTCCATAAATCAGAGGATACGAATTACTTCTTTGCCCGGAATTCATCCAGTAATCATAATCCATGACTTCTTTTAATGCATCCGGAATTTTAATAGCAACGGCTTCGCTTCCTGAATATAAATAATCGAATGCATTATCTTTTGCCTCCCAGGTATTGTATTTTTCATTATAAAGATACCCGGAATTTTTCAAACTCCTCTCATCTTTGTGTGAAAATTTATCAATACTTAAAAAGACAACCGGTACATTGTCACTGCCGATATTCGAAATATTCGTGCTTTTGTAATTATCCGTAATATCCTCTTTTATCTTATAATTGCTGGTATCTGCAATTTCATATTCCGAAAACTTTTCAGCAAGAATTTTACAGACGGGGATTTCAAACTCAGGCTCTTCTGTCAGGGAAACTCTTATTGTATCGCCGATTCCTTCCTTTAAAAGGGTGCCTATTCCTACTGCCGATTTAATTCTGCCGTCTTCTCCTTCTCCCGCTTCCGTAACACCGAGATGAACAGGATAATTCATATTTTCGTCTATCATTTTTTTAACAAGAAGACGGTTTGCTGCAATCATTGTAACAGGATTACTTGCTTTTACAGATACAATTATATCCTTATATCCTTCATTCTCGCAAATCCTTACAAACTCGAGTACCGATTCAACCATCCCTTCTGGTGTATCACCATAACGATTCATTATTCTGTCTGATAATGAACCGTGATTTGCTCCTATTCTCATAACCGTTCCATATTCCTTACAGACACGAACAAGCGGTACAAATTTGTTTTTTATTCTTTCAAGTTCTTTTTCATAATCTTCATCGGAATAATCGATTTTAATGAATTTTTTTCTGTCGGCATAATTTCCCGGATTAATCCGGATTTTTTCTACTATTCTTGCAGCAATTCCGGCAACATTCGGATTGAAATGAATATCTGCTATTAAAGGTGTTTTATAACCTTTTTTTCTTAATTCTTTTTTAATATTCAAAAGATTTTCAGCATCGTCAGATGCCGGTACGGTTATTCTGACATAGTCGGCTCCCGCATTAATAATTCTAATACATTGCTCCGCTGTTGCTTGTGTATTCATTGTATCAGTAGTAGTCATAGACTGCAGTCTTATCGGATTACTGCCCCCAAGGGGAACGTTGCCTATATTTACAATCCTTGTTTTAAATCTCATTCAAATATTAACCGCAAACCTGTTTAAAAACTCTGAGAAAATTTAATCCTAATACTTTCTGTATTTCATCGGGTGTATAACCTCTTTCATACATCCTTTTTGTCAGCATAATATAACAAGTAACATCATATAAATCCACGGGCGGTTTTATTCCTCCGTCAAAATCAGAGCCGAGACCGACATAATCAATCCCGACAAGATTTTTAATGTAATCAATATGGTCAATAACATTATCAACGGTAATCCCCTCACTCTCAACCAAACCGTCGAAAAAATTCAGTCTTTCCGAATTAAATGAAATTCTGTCATTTCTGTTATTTTCGTAAATTTCTTTTAAAGTTTCCGGATAACTGTTTTTTAAAGTGTTTTTTCTTATTTTGGAAGCATTTTTCACAAGAAAATCATCATTAAAATTTATCATAATCACACCTCCGGATTGGGCAATAGCTCTGATTTGTTCATCTTTAAGATTCCTGTAATGCTGGTCGAGTGAATAACAATTGGAATGAGAAGCTATTACGGGATTTTTTGTCAGGGCAATTATATCCCAGAAACTTTTTTCGCCGAGATGTGATACATCAATTAACATACCGAGTTCATCCATTCTTTTAATCACTTTTCTGCCGAACTCGGTAAGTCCGGATTTATTTTTATTATTAAATTCATCTTTACCTGAACTTGCAATTTTATTTGTATTATTCCAGGTTATGGAAATATACCTGACGCCCAGCTCATAAAATTCATCCAGATTTGAAACTTCACTTCCGATTGCAACTCCGTCTTCAATTGCAATCAAACCGCATAACTTACCGTTACTAACGATGCGGTTAATATCGTCATAGCTGTAAGCTATTTCAAATTTACCGGAATATTTTCTCTCGAAATTTTTAAGCGTTTCAATCTGATTTAACACATAATTTTTTGCGTTCTTTACTTCTTCAGGCGGTATCCAGGACACAAAAAACTGAACGTCAACTCCCCCGAGCCAGAATTTTTCTATATCCGATTGTGTATTTGTATTATATTCTCCGAGGTCTGCTCCTCTTTTATAAACCTGATACAAAAAATCATTATGTGCATCAAGAACAATTGCATTAAAATGGAATTCAATGATTCTTGACAGGGTTAGGGAATCGTTATAACACATATTTGTAAAACCCTTATTTGTTTTATAAATGCCGGAAACGGTTCCGTTCGTTGTTTCGACAGTAACAGTATAAAATAAAACAAACGAAATTGTCAGGAGCAGCCACTTAACTTTTCCGTATTTACAACAAAATTTTCTCATTGTATTTTATCAATAAATGTTGAGTATTCTTTTATATTCAACGTCATTCAATAATATTTTCAATGTTTCCAGCACTACATCATCGTAATCAAGCGAATTTTCTATTTGTTCCTTTTCCGACAGGATTCTTTTGTTTATTTCATGTTCTATTTCCTTAAGGATTTCATTTTCTGAGGCATAAAATTCTTTTTCCTTTTCCAATCTGATTTCATATTCAAGAAGATTCAGATTGTTCCCGAAATCGGCTGAATATTTTTTATCCGCGGCGATTTGTCTTAATTCCGTTATTTTTTTATCTGCTGCAGATATATAATCGTATTGGTACGCTTCAATAAACTGTTTAAATAACCCGAGTGTACCGTCGGTAGATTTGAATATTTTAATGCCGGGATTCTGAGATACGTAATAATTACTGAACTTAAAAAACACATCTTTATTAATAAAATATTTACAGATTTCACTTTTCGGTTCAATGTCAATTTCCACATCCGGAGTTATACCTCCGTTTGCATATACAATTCTTCCGTTCATTGTTTTAAACTCTTTTTGAGAATATGCTTCGGCATTCATAAAAACACCGAATTTATTTTCTTTAAAGTAGTTTTTTTCCTGTATCCATCTTCCCGAAGGTGTATAATATCTCTGTATCGTAATTTTCATTTTTGACTCGTTATTAATATCCCGTATCTGCTGAACCAGTCCTTTACCGAAAGACGTGCTGCCTATGATAATTCCTCTGTCCAGATCCTGAACTGCACCTGCAAGAATTTCCGAAGCTGATGCCGTTGATTTATCAATTAAAACAGCCAGCGGTATGTTTACCGGAATTAACGGGTCGCCTTTGGAAAAATATTTCTTTTCGTTTGATAATTCTTTTCCTTTTGTAATCAGAAGCAGATTATTCTTATCTATAATCAGATTCAAAATTCCGATAGCCGCATCCAGTAATCCCCCTCCGTTACCCCTCAGATCAATTATCAAACCTTTTAATTCTTTGTTTGATTTAAAATTTTTCAAAGTATTTTCGAATTCATTCACCGAAGATTGGGTAAATCTGTCCAGTTTTATATATGCAACGTTACTGTATTCGCCTTTCAGAAAACCAAAATACGAAATATTTTTCAAGATTATTTCCTGTCTTGTAAGATTAAAACTTATTTCCTCTTCATCTCTTTTAACTTTTAAGATTAAGACAGTTCCCGCTTCACCTCTTACTATATTTCTTATTTTTTCGAGTTTCATATTTTTCGCATCGATGCCGTCGACTTCGAGAATTTCATCTCCGACTCTTAATCCTTTTTTTTCCGCTTCATATCCTTTCATCACATCGATAATTTTTACCGTACTATCCCGTAATCCGATAGTAACTCCCACACCACCGTATCTGCCTGTTGTAATAAGATCAAGTTCCTCGATGTTTTCCTCATCATAAAATTTTGTATACGGGTCAAGTGTTGACAGCATTCCTTCGATTCCGGCTTTCATGAACCTGTCCGTATCAATTTCATCTACATATTCAAGAATTACATTTTTATAAACTTTCCCGAAAACATCCAGATTCTTGTTTATTCTGTCATATACGTCGTCATTGCCCTGAAATGTAGTACCCGTAAAAAACAAAAATAAAACAATCAGAAGCGGATAAACAACTTTTTTGGTTCTTTCTTTCATTTAAATTTATTTTTTAAATTGGTAACAATAATTTTATGAATATCATTTATTTTTTTAGTTCCGTCAATTTCAACAATTCTCTTTCTTTCCGACTTTGCTATATCGATATAACCTTCATAAACTCTTTTATAATACCGTTGTTCTTTCAGCTCGATTCTGTCATGCTTTTTATTGATTAACCGCCTTCGTTTTAAACTTTCACCGTAACCGATGTTGATGAAAAAGGTTACATCCGGTTTAAGTCCCGAAGCGGCAATTTTATTTATTTTTTCTATAATTTTCAAATCAACTCCGCCTCCGTAACCCTGATATGCGGTTGAAGAATCATAATATCTGTCGCAAATAACAATATAGTTTTTTTTCAGGTTCGGAAGTATAACTTCTTTAGTCAACTGACATCTCGAAGAAGAGAATAATAAGAATTCCGTAAGACTTTCCATAGCCAGATTACGTTTATCGAGCAAAATATCTCTAATTCTTTCAGAGATAAGTGTTCCTCCCGGTTCCCTCACCAGCACGGCTTTTTTCCCGTTATCTGTCAGATATTTATACAACATACTTGCCTGCGTCGATTTTCCGCACAAGTCTATTCCTTCGAATGTTATGAACATTTACTCATATTTTATTGAATTAAAAATAAGTTTTATATAATTTATATTGATTAATATTAAAAAAATATTACAAATAATTTCCAATAATGACTGCTTTTGATTAAATCAAAAAATATAATATTAGTTCTTTTAATAATAATCTGTTCCTCAACTTTCCTGCTGTTATACTACAGCAGATATTATTTTCAGAATCTGAAAATTACAGGAATCGAATTTCATAAAACGGGTAATATCATTATTTTTGCTTTATTTTGCATTATTGTTGTTTTAATTCTTGCAAATCTTCTGTCCAAAGGCAAGTACAGAAAAATCAGTCTTCTTCTTGTTTTATTGCCTTCAATGGCGGGATTATTTTCTCTGATTATTTCATTTCTGTTTAACGATAAAATTAACAGGATAATTTTTTCATCTGTTTTTCTGCTTTCTTATCTTTTCATACTCATATCTTTGTCGGAACTCTCCATAACCAAATCCAAAAAAGTTCATATAATAAAAAATTTATTCATCGTAATACTTATTTTTTTAGTCGGGATATCAGTGATATTTTTTAAGACATACAATTTTACTGACGACAGTGAATATTATTTTCCCGGTACCAAGAAAGCGGATGCAGGTGTTCTGCTGGGTGCGGCTGTCTGGGGCGGCAACCGTCCGTCGCCTGTTCTGAGGGACAGAATTAATAAAGCGTATGAAATTTATAAAAAGAAAATTGTAAGCAAACTTGTATTGACAGGCGGCGGTTCACCAAACGAAATGAGCGAATCGGAAGTATCGAGGAACGAACTGATTAAATACGGAGTGGATAAAAATAACCTCATAATAGAAAGTTTTTCAAATTCCACAATCGAACAGATTATATTTCTGCGCGACAGTATATATACACGAAACAACTGGAACAAAGTAATTCTGATAAGCGACAATTATCATCTTTTCCGGGCATCCCAGTTTTGCAGTTTCAACAACATAAATGCCGACTGCATATCAGCGGAGACACCTCATTCTACGGAAGGTTCCGTAAATTATTGTCTGAAAGAGAGTTTTGGAATATTATTTTACTGGCTTTTCGGAATCGGTTAAATAAAAAATTAAATACCAAATAATGCAAATTAACAGAAGACAAATTCGAATAAAAGCAATGCAGATACTTTATGCTTATGAAATCACAAAGGACCCGATAAAAAACATAAAAAAGAATATTCTTTCTGAAATTGACGACAAAGAAAGTTTAGATTTTGCAAATGATTTAATAGACAACGTAATTAAAAATATGGATTATCTGGATAAGTTAATAAAGGATAAAATTCTGAACTGGGAATATGAACGCATAGCATTACTGGATAAAATATTAATCAGAATGGGGCTTTCGGAACTGTTATATTTCCCTGAGATACCGCCTAAAGTCTCAATAAACGAAGCAATAGAAATATCAAAAGAATACTGTACCTCCAAAAGCGGAAAATTTATAAACGGAATACTCGATGCAATTTTTCTTGAATTAAAAGAAAAAAAACTGCTGGTAAAGACAGGCAGGGGGCTGCTCGAGCTCAAGAAAAAATCCAATGAAAAATAAAAAGAGTGTATTTATCTGGTCACTTTATGATTTTGCAAACTCTTCTTATGCTGTAATAATAGTTGCATTTGTTTATGCGGTCTACTTTACTGAGGTGATATGTGAAAGCGACGTTACAGGTACTTTCTTATGGTCGTTAGGAATTAATATTTCCATGATTACGGTAGCGTTAATCAATCCGTACTTCGGAGCAATTGCAGATTATACATCGAAGAAAAAACTGTTTCTGGGAATTTTTTCGGCAACGTGCATCACTGCAACAGCATTAATGTTTTTTACGGGCAGAGGAGATGTAACTTTCGGACTTATTCTTTTTATAATTTCAAATATCGGTTTTCAGGGTGCGCTGACTTTCTACGATGCATTTATTCCCGAAATTGCCGATGAAAATGATTATAATAAAGTTTCGGGAACAGGATATGCCGTCGGTTACCTGGGCTCTTTATTTGCAGCAATGCTTGTTATACCGTTCAGAAATAACCCGGAATATCTCTTCCTTATAACAGCTTTGTTATTTACGGTTTTTTCGCTGCCTCTATTCCTTTTCCTGAAAGAACATAAATTACACAAGGAAGTTCCGGGTACAGGATATTTCAAATACGGATTTAAAAAGGTTTTCCATACAATCAGAAACATAAAAAAATACAAAAACCTTGCTGTGTTTCTGACAGCTTTCTTTTTCTATATAGATGCGATCAATACGATTATATACTTTGCGGGAATATATGCAAGTTCCATACTCAGTTTTGAAATAATCGAACTTGCATATTTCTTCATAATCGTTCAGTTTACAGCCATGATTGGTTCGTTTCTGTTCGGTATGATAGGAGACAGAATCGGAATAAAGTTATCGATTATAATCACTTTGATTTTCTGGACATTAATTGTAATAGGAGTTTTTCTGATTAACGACAAAACACAATTTTTTATTATCGGGTCATTTGCGGGAACATTTCTGGGGGCAACACAAAGTTTATCGAGAGCATTGATGAGCAAATTAATTCCTTTCGAGTTCAAAACGGAATTCTTCGGATTCTATTCGCTGTTTGAAAAAACGTCCACAATCCTGGGTCCTCTTCTGTTCGGATTAATAACTTATATTACAGGAAATATGAGAATTGCGGTATTATCTGTAGGTGTGTTTATTATTGCGGGTATGATAATAATATTCTTCGTAAAAGAAAAAAAAGAAGAAATTCAGTTTGTACAGTAGATATTTCATATTATCGATTGCAAAAATTATTTCGGTTATATTACTTTCACTGTTAACACAAATTTTACACACCGATTATTCTGCAGCACAGGATAACAGCTTAAAAGAAACCGAAAAATTTAAAATCGCAAATAACAGGGTTAAGAAAACAAACATATATCTTGACGGTACAAAAATCACATCGGTTCTTTATGATACTCTGGGTAACCGGATAAAGGAAGAAAATTTTTCCAATGACGGTACAATCTCGAATGTTACGCAATTTATATATAATTCATCGGGTTTATTAACCGAAGAGATTAATATGCTGGATGACAGTACGATTGTAAACAGATTTATATTTTATTACAACGAAGCGGGAAATAAAATCCGAACAGATAAATACAATTATGAAAACTTATATGACGGCGGAATACAATACAAATACAGCGACTCCGTCAAACCGGAAGAAGTACATTTCCTGGACAAAGAAGATAACATAACAAATAAGTACGAATATAAATATGACAGCGAAAATAATCTGACAGAAATGAAAATTTATGAGAATGGCACTCTCGAATCCATCATAGAATTTTCACCCGATGAAAATAAAAGAACGGAGAAAATTGCAGAATTCGATTCGGACATGAAAATTATCAGCTCAATAACATACGAATACGATTCCGGCGGAAATCCGTTATACATAACAGTCCGGGAATCTTCCGATGTAATTTACAGCATCGAAATATTTATCTATGACGATAATCATCTCATAACAGAAAAAAACATCGACCTGAGCGGGGATAATACAATAGACACAAAATATTTTTATGAATACGAATACTATTGACGGAGTCGGTGTATAATATGCATAAAAAAAATCCCCTCATAAGAGGGGATTTTTAATATACGGATTAAAGCCGGATTTATTTTTTTACAAGATAATCAATATATGATTTAGCTTCTTTATACAGATTTTCCGCATCGAGTCCTGCTTCGCGCATAACGCTCTCTCCGGAACCGCTTCCAAGATAATAACCATGTTTAAAAGGATGAAGAATCTTTTTTCTTGCATCATATCCCGTTATCCATTTATACATAGTAGGCAGAGTAAATCCTGTAATACCGAAAGCAAATTCAGAAATTTCCGGGTTTAATATTTCGAGTTTTTCCTTTTCGGGCAGCATATCGAACAACTCGGCACTCGAAATATAAAAAATATCCAGATTAAATCCTTCTTTATCGAGCATTGGCAGAACTTTCGTAATAAATTCAATAGTTACGGCGCTTTCCTGAAGTATAATACTTGCATCGATTTTTTGTGTTTTATCGGCTTTTCTCAGGTTATAAACTCCCCTGACACTTTCCTCAACCGGTGCAAGTTTCAGTGTTTTCCTGTCTGCAATAACTTCATTTGGTCTTGTAACAAACGGAGACAAAACAGCGGGTCTTTTTCTTAATCCTGCAATCAGAAGATTCCAGATTTCTCCGGGTTCCCAGGGAGTAAGAGTAATCATAACACCGGGCGGGAAATTTTCCTGAATCAACTGCAGGCATTGCGGGTCGGCATGTGTGGGACCATCTTCACCGGTTTTCAATCCTGCGTGAGCATTAATTAAAATCCACGTATAATATACACCGCCGTAATGCATGGTTTTATTCTGCTGTCCTATACCGTGCAGCCGTGCTGCAGTATGTTCCATAGCAGAAATGAACGCACCGTACGAAGAACTTGCACCTATATTTTTACCGAATGCACCGAGTCCCGCCATCATACCGCCCATTGCATCTTCGCAAATCCCCCCGATAGAAAGTATTCTTGAATCGGGATTATCAACAGCATCAAAAAATCCACCGTGAAAACTTTCACCGAGAAGGTTAACGCTTGTCGAGCCAAGCAAGTCTGCCGCAACGCCGAAAAATGCTCCTTTAGTTAATTTATTAAGATAACCGAGAGACGAACCGAGTACTGCTCTTAAAGTAGTTGTACCTCCGGGTTTTATGTTAAGTTCCGGTGGTATAACTTCTTCTGAAATATTTTTATCTTTATACAGAACCTCGAGCTCTGGATGGTTTGCTCTGGGTTTTCTGTTCAGAGCATACAAGCGTTTTTTGGATTTTAAAATATCATCCGCAAAATATTTCAGGTCTTTATTCATCTCAATTGTACTTCTCAATGCCAGTAAAGTATCGTAATAATATTTTTCCACATTTACGGGATTATTTTCGCCTTCAAATCTCGGAATTTGTACAGAGAAGAAATCCTCGAATTCTTTAACGGAATTGTAGTATCCTTCGGAAGCAAATTTATGACCTGCACCGTGTGATGCTTTACCTTCTATTCCGTATTTCCAGCCTTTTATCGTTCTATATACAACGGAAGTCGGCATTTTATTTGTCAAAGATTTGGCAAAATATTGTGCAGCAAGAACCTTATTAAAATCTTTTCCGTCATCCACATAAATCACGTTAAAATCGTGAAGATAAGCCAGTTCCATTGGATTCCACTGAACATATTCGCCTTTTAATTCACCGTCTCTGCAAACTCTGTTGCTGTCAATGGAAGCCTGATTATAATCAACGTGGATAATAATATTATACAGTCTCATAGCCGAAGCGGCCGCATAAGCTTCATGAACTCTTCCCGGAGTCATACCGCCTTCACCTTCGACGACATTAACTCTGGGTGCAGATTCACCGTAATAGTCGAGAGCTCCGAGTGCCAGACCGAATGCAGCCGGTACGCCGACTCCGCTTGCCCCGGTTGCAATTTTAACAAACGGAAGTGCGGGAGTAGGATGTCCGTCAAGGGCTTTTGCATTAAACTTTTTATAAAGAGGCAGTGTGTTTGTCGGATTTTTTCTGAAACCGAGCAAGTCTTCGAATCTGACCTGATATTCAGGTTTCGGCAGTTCATCGGGATAAAACGCTCTGACAATTTCGTTTCTCAAAGCATACATTCCGTAAAGTCCGAGTGCCTTATGACCTGCGGCATATACAATCATATCGGCAAAATCCAGAAACGGGTCTTTAATATCATAATCCGCAGTTTTATAAACAATGTTCTGAACAAATCTGCCTGATGAAATGGAACCGCCGGGATGTCCGCTCGTAGGAACGAAATTATACATTATACTGCAAAGTGTTCTGTAAACTAAATCGAGTTTTTCGTATACTTTGCATTCATCATCCGATAACGGTTTACCGGCTTTTAAAATGTCATTAACATCATAGTAATTACCCCTTCGTGGTCCGAATGTATACTTGGTAGATTGAATTTTTGAAAAATCAAGGTTCTGCATAATATTGCTCCGTTTTTATTTTTGAATTATTTAATTTATTTATTAGTCTGTTGCCGGCTGTAAGGCTGGTCGATATATTTCAAAATTAATTAAAAGTCTGACCAACTCCAATACCGAAACTCATCATAAATCTTCTCGCCACGCTCATTTCAAGATTAAACCTGAATAATCCCGCTGTTAAAGTTCCTCCCAAAATCCCCTTAAAATAACTATCTCTCAATTTATAACTTATATTGGATTGATATGGAGAGCCGAACGGAGAATAAGTATAAGTAACATCCGAATTATAATCTTCATACTGTAATCCGCCGTAGATTATAAAAATCGATATTGATTTACTCGCTTGTACATTGGCAAAGAATGTTTTAAAATTCACTATTTCAGCATCATTTTTATCTTTAACAAAAACATTCTGATATCCCGCCTGTACTCCGAAATCAAAAGGTATTTTAGTGAAATAGTGACTTACATTATGCCTCAACGCAACACCGAAATAGCCGATTTTTCCGAGTGAACCGAAATCGATTTTGGGAAATCCTCTGAAGGTAATATCCGTTCCGTAAATATGTCCGATTTCAAGCTGCGGAACCACCATCGGGACAGGAACAACTTTTGAGTAAAGAACTCCGCCTATAGTTTCCTGCGTTGTATCTCTTCTGACCCCGGTAACCGGATCATAATAATACCCTGTTGCGATCGGAGGAGTCTTACTTCCGAAAACAGTCGGGGCATTTGTTACCGTAAAGTATCCGGGTACCATTTGATTATTTACCGTAATCGAATCAACATAAGTCATATTAAACACCTGGTCGTCGGAAGTAATAAAAGTTGCAAAACCTTTAAAGCTTAACTTAAAATGAAAACCTATCGGAATCGTAGCACTGAACGGAACATTCGCATCATCGAAGAATCCGGAATTAAGGGCAGATAATGAATAATTCAGCGGTTTCAAATAAAACGAAGTATACTGCTGACCCATCCTGTTCAGTTTACTTCCTATATCATCCTGTGCAAAACAAACAGAAGCTGCAAAGAACAAAACTGCCGTAATGAAAAATAACTTTTTCATATATTTATAATTTTAATTAAAAAAAGGTTAATTAACAAAAAATAATTAAATATAAATTTAATCGGTTAAAAATAAATCTGTTATTTTTCGTTTAAAAGCTGTTCTTTATAAACTTTCAGGTTGTCAATTTGTTCCTGCGACAGTTTCGGATAACTAAGATTAAGAGATTTAAGAACCGAGACAATAACTTCCGAAATTACAAGTCTGGCAAACCATTTTTTATCGGCAGGTATAATATACCACGCTGAATATTTTGTGCTTGTTTCCGAGATTACTTCCTCATAACATTTTTGATACTGTTTAAAAAACTGTCTTTCTTTCAAATCCGATGCCGAAAATTTCCAATTTTTTGAAGGGTCCTCGATTCTTTTAAGAAATCTTCTTTTTTGCTCATCTTTCGAGAGGTTAAGAAAGAATTTAACTGTCACAATTCCGTTTTCCGAAAGATATTTTTCGAAATCCCTGATTTCCCTGTGCCTGACATCCCAGATATTATCGTTCAGTAAAGATTTTGGCATCTTTAAACTTTTAATTAAATTATGAACACGAACAACAAGCACATCTTCATAATGCGAGCGGTTAAAGATACCAATTCTACCGCGTTCGGGCAGGGATTTATTAATTCGCCAGAGATAATCGTGGTCAATTTCCTCGGCAGACGGCTGCTTGAAGCTGTATACCATAGTTCCCTGCGGATTGAGTCCGCTCATAACATGTTTAATTGCACCGTCTTTCCCTGCCGCATCGAGTGCCTGAAAAATTAAAAGCAAAGCCCACCTGTCATCGGCATACAGTTTATCCTGTAAATCAGCCATTTCCGCAATATTGTCTATAAGTTTTCCCTGTGCTTCATCTTTACTTTTGTATTTACATGTATAATCTGACGGAAAATCTGAAAGTTTAACCTTGGTATTAGGTTGCACCAAAAATTTTGATAGGTCCATATGTAGCCCCCGGTTTTAATTTAGAAAGCTAAAAACTAAATATTTTTTTTTACAAAAGAAATAGCAATATTAATTGACATAATTTACAAATTTCAGACTTACAGGAACGGACATTCAGGAAATTAACGGGTTATAATTCTATACTTCAAATAAATTATAAAGTATTTATATTTCAAAAATTTAAAAAAAGATGACAACAAGAAGAAGTTTCATAAAGAAAATTTCGCTTTCGGCGGCATTACTGCCTGTAATGAAAATGCTCCCCGGCAGGAGTTTTTTCAATCCGGTAAAAGAATATCCTGTTGTTATTTCGACCTGGAATTTCGGAATACCAGCCAATGAATCAGCATGGAAAATATTATCCTCGGGAGGTAAAGCACTCGACGCCGTTGAAGAAGGTGTAAAAGTTCCCGAAGGGGATGCGAATGTCCGTTCAGTCGGTTACGGCGGATTACCGGACAGAGACGGATACGTGACGCTGGATTCCTGCATTATGGATTACAATGCCCGATGCGGTTCAGTAGCTTTTTTACAGCATATAAAGCATCCGATTTCCGTTGCCCGTTTAGTAATGGAAAAGACTCCGCACATTATGCTTGCAGGTGAGGGTGCATTAAAATTCGCATTGGATAACGGATTTGAAAAAGAAAATTTATTGACACCCGAAGCAGAAAAAATCTGGAAAGAGTGGCTTAAAACATCCGAGTACATTCCCGCAG
>VGWA01000040.1 GCA_016873795.1 Ignavibacteria bacterium | reverse complement strand
AAAAGCGATAAGATCTATAACAGGAAGAAGCTTGAAAGTCGTAAGGCAATATATTAATTTGTATTATGAGTTCACTCGCTAATAACCATAAAAATATATGGACGACAAATGTCGTAATAGTAAATAAAAATATTTTTAAAAAATCTGTTTTTAGAAAACGCAATCCGACTACGGATTGCGTTTTTTTTCTGACTTCAGTCTTACATACTTAAACTTTTAAAACAGTATTACCTTATGCCGCTGTGACTTTATAACTCAAAAAGCTCTATTTGTCATATATTATGTTATTGAAAAAATTTCTTAAAATCCGTAAATTATAAGTTTATGATGAATTGCTCCCATCGACTAGGGGTTAGGTCATCACTCTTTCACAGTGAAAACACGGGTTCGAATCCCGTTGGGAGCGCTAACTCTGTTATTTGTCTGTTCTGTTACTTATCCGCAATTACCAGCATTTCGTAATCTTCCGTTGTCAGTATGTCGTTTCTGCTGAATGCACCGAGTCTGCAGCCGATAATTTCTACTCTTGAAAAACCGATTGATTTAAGCAGCCAGTTAATTTCAGACGGAACATAATATCTTTCGTTGCACTTTATTGTTATTTTCTTACCGTCGTCATCCGAAAATTCAAATTCGGTATAATCCCTGAATGTCATCAGGTCAAATGTAATTGCTTTTGTCTTACTGTCTGTTGATTGTGAATTAATAAAATCTTTAACCGAATGAACTAAAGGAAATAATCCGTTCAGTGTTGTAAAAATAAATTTCCCTTTTTCTTTCAATGAAACATATACGTTCTTTAAAATTGTGTAATTCATCTCATCTGTTTCCATAAGCGGGAAAGCACCTTCGCAAATCATTATAGCAAGGTCAAATTTTTCGGGAAAAGAAAAATCCCTTGCATCCCGTTTTAAAAATTCGATTTTGAGAATTTCTTTCCCGGCAATCGTTTTTGCCTTATTAAGCATTGAATCCGATAAATCGATTCCCGTTACTTTATATCCTCTTCTTGCAAGCTCTAAAGAATGTCTGCCTGTCCCGCATCCTATATCCAATATCTTAATTTTTTTATCAAAATTAATTTCATCTTCGATAAAATTAACTTCTTCTTTAGTTCCCTTTGTAAAAGATTCTTTGCCATAATTCTCTGCGAAATTTTCAAACAGTTTTTCATACCACTGTTTCATTTTTTTTCCTTTCTTTTTAATATTTCAAAATAGTCATATAAAAAATTTCTTTCTAATTAATAATTTTATCTTATAAGTTAAATAATTTAAATTAGTGAATTGATTTAATTTTTTATTAGATTTAAGTTACTTGAAAATTTAAGTTATACAATATTTCATATTTAGTACAAATATTATTCCAAATTTATGAGAAAATTTAAATACTTATTTTTATTATTACTGATATTTTTAATTGCCTGTCCTTCTGTATCTCCCCAGGGAAAAAATGTTCCTTTCAATCTTTCTCTTATCTATCCAATAAGCATAAACAGGTCAATAAAGGATAATGTTACTTTTAATCTGGGCATTATCGGTTCGAAGTTTAATAATCTGAACGGGGTCGGAATAAACGGAGGATTTTCGTGTCTGGAAAATAATATGACAGGATTACAGATAAACGGTGTATACTCGGAAATACGTAATAGATTATTCGGACTGCAGATAACAGGCGGAGTAAACAATATTCACAAGGGCGGTACCGGAGTTGCAATCGGCGGACTGGCAAATATGATATTTGACGATTTTAAGGGTGTACAGAGTGCAATATTCACTAATCTGTGCTTTGAAAAAACTGACGGAGTACAGGTGGCGGGTTTCTATAATTTTTCCGGAGGCGAAGTCAGTATTCTCCAGCTTTGTGCTGGAGGGAATATTACCGGACAGACTTTAAAAGGAGTACAACTGTCTTTTCTGTTTAATTTTGCAAGTTTTCAAAACAACGGTCTGCAAATCTCCGCCTTGAATATTACTAAAAATCAAAGAGGCGTTCAGATAGGATTATTTAATTTAAGTACGAATAATTCAGGTCTGCAGCTGGGAATATTGAACACGGTTACGGAAGTTCAAAGCGGAACAACATTGGGATTGTTCTATGTATATAAAAATACTAAAATAGACTTTCTTCTTTCAGCGGGAAATCTTTCTTATGCAACCCTGGGAGTTAGATTTAAAAGAAATAATATTTATACAATGGCGGATTTCGGAGGTCCAGTAGTGCATTCAAATACTACAAAATCAATTTTGCTCACATACAGAGTCGGGTACTCATTTAATCTGGACTATCTGAATATTAATACTGATATCGGATTGACGCATTTTGCAAATGAATCAAATCAGGTTAGTACAAAATTAAGTAAAAATCAATTTGGTATCGGACTGAGAGTCGGAGTGGAAAAATATTTCTTAAAGAGATTCGGACTCTTTATTAATACGGGTTACTATGCACTTGCGGACAGTTATAAGAAACCAAAATTTTCCGGTAAATTTCTTATTGAAGGAGGATTTATTTTATTATGAAAATAGTAAAACTATTTATAACAGCAGTATTTTTATTCTCTTTTCAATTAGGAGTTGTTGCTCAGATTAATGATTCAAATTCTTACCGGGATTATTTTGAATATCAGTCGAAAATATTTCAATTAAAAAAATACGATAAATCCTCAGATGAATTTCGCGTAATTGAGATTCTGAATGATACAATAGAGACGTCTTTTGGCTCCAATAAATTAATAAGTGAAAATGACTTAAAATACGATTCTGCCTATAAACCTCATAAGAGATATTTAATACCCGCAATTGAAGTAATCGGATTGAATTTAAGTGTCTGGGCAATGGATAGGTATATAGGAAATGCCCCATGGGCAAGAATAAGTGTGAATTCTATTAAAGAAAATTTTAAACATGCATTCGTATGGGATGCTGACAATTTCGGAACAAATCAGTTTATGCATCCGTATCATGGCAATACATATTTCAATTTCGCCCGCTCAAGCGGTTTAAGTTTCTGGGAATCTGCACCGTATTCTTTCGGAGGAAGCCTGATGTGGGAATTTTTTATGGAGACTAATTATCCTTCGCGAAATGACCTGATATCCACTACTCTCGGAGGTATATCCATTGGAGAAATGGCTTACCGATTGTCTTCTTTAATAATCGATGAAAGAACGACGGGCAAAGAAAGAACATGGAGAGAAATTGGAGCATTCGTAATTGCACCTACGAGAGGAATTAACAGATTTATTTACGGCGATATGACAAAAATACGGCATAAAAGCATATATGAAATCGAACCGGTTACAAGTTCGGTAACGGTCGGACCAAGTTATATTTTCCGGGAAGGTCAAATGTATAAAGGAAATGGAAATTTTTCAGTCAGACTCGATTTGTATTACGGGAATCCCTATGCTGAAAAATCCCGTAAACCCTTCGATTTCTTCAACGTTAAAGGAATATTGTCTTTTGGTGCACAACCGGTCATTAATCAGGTCAATATCTATGGATTTCTTTTCGGAAAAAACTATAAACTCAAGAATAACCAGAGAATACTCGTTGGAATGTTTCAGTATTACGATTACTATGATAATATATATTACCGAATCGGAGCTCAGAGTTTTGGAACGGGGGTCATCTACCATATACCAACTCTGCCTGATGTACATTTTGAAAACAGCCTGCACGTGGCTGGAATAGTTCTCGGCGGCGGCTCGAACATTAAAGAAGCATTTAAATACGAAGCAGATGGGACTGCATTCAGGGATTATAATTTCGGTATCGGATTTACTAATAAATTCGAATCTATTGTAAAATTCAAAAATAAAGGATATATCTTTCTGGGACTTTACAATTATATGATTTATACACTCGATGGTGCTGAGGGGAACGATAATCTTATAATTTTTAATCCGCGAATCGCAGTTTCCATTACGCCGAAACTGGATGTTGGATTTGAATATAATTATTATAGACGAAAATCTAATTATAAAAAATATGATGACTTTCTGACCAAAGTTATCGAATTGAAATTATTTATTTCTAACAGTTTCTGATACCAACATATTCATACATCCATACATCCATACATCCATACATCCATACATCCATACATCCATACAACTATACATCCATACATCCATACAATCACATTTTAATTGGGACATTTCTGTATAAAATTCCTTTTGGAACTTAAATAATATAATTGTTTGTTATTCAAAATAAGACCTAAAAAGTCGTATTTTAAATTTTGTAAAATTAAATGGTAAGACTGACAAAAAAAATCGAATATGCACTGATGGCACTTAAGTATATCTCAGATGAATGTGATAAAATTGTCACGGCTAAACAAATTTCAGAAAATCTTAACATCCCTAATCAGCTTCTTGCCAAAATTCTGCAAAAATTAAAAAAGGAAAAAATTCTCGAATCTGTTCAGGGTATAAAAGGAGGATATAAACTCGGCAAAAAATTAAATGAAATATCACTTTCGTTCCTGATAGAAACTATCGAAGGCGATATGGGAATTGTGGATTGTTTGAAAACTGACCGACAGGGTGAATGCTGCCAGACTGACAGCTGTAATATTAAAGACCCGATTAATCAGGTTCAAACAGAAATTTATAAAGTTTTAAAAAATAAAATGGTATCGGATTTTGTATGAAATTTCCTGTTTATTTGGATAATAACGCTACTACACCGGTTGACCCGGAAGTGCTTCATGCAATGCTGCCTTATTATAAGGAGAAATTCGGCAATGCCTCGAGCAAGTCTCATAAGTTCGGTATCGAAGCTTCGGAGGCGGTCGATTTCTATCGTGAGCAGACGGCAAATCTTGTAGGAGCCAATAAAGACGAAATCGTGTTTACAAGCGGAGCTACTGAATCCGTAAACCTTGCTTTAAAAGGCGCTTCTATGGCAAATTCATCGAAAGGAAAACATATCGTAACCTCTAAGGTTGAACATAAGGCGGTTCTGGATTCTTGTCGTTTTCTTGAAAAAATTGGGTTTGAAATCACGTACCTTGATGTCGATGAATACGGTTTGATTGATATTGAGGAGTTGAAAAAATCCCTTAATGTTGATACTATACTTGTCAGCATCATAACAGCAAATAATGAAATCGGTACAATTCAGCCCATAGCAGAAATTGCCGAAATCTGCAAAAAAATGAACATCTTATTCCATACCGATGCGACTCAGGCAGCAGGAAAAATTCCTGTTGACGTAAAAGAAATGAATATCGATTTGCTGAGTTTCAGTGCACATAAAATGTACGGACCGAAGGGTGTCGGAGCTTTGTATATTAAAAGAAATTCGGAAAAAATCAGTCTGGTCGAACAAATCAGCGGAGGCAGGCATGAACAGGGTTTGAGAAGCGGTACTCTGAACGTACCGGGAATTGTTGGATTCGGAAAAGCATGCAGGCTGTCCAAAGACTTGTTGTATGACGAAAATCAAAGACTTACTGTTTACCGTGACAGGATGATAAATAATATTCTGCAAAATGTTAACGGTGCTGTTCTAAACGGACATCCCGCTAAAAGACTCCCGAATAACGTTAATTTTTGTTTCGAAGGTCTCAACAGCAACATTATTATAAGTGAACTGAAAGAGCTTGCAATATCTGCGGGAAGCGCCTGTATATCAGGAAATACAGAACCTTCATATGTTTTAAAAGCAATTGGGAGGAGTGACGAACTCGCTGACTCATCTATCCGCATTAGTTTCGGAAGGTTCAATACAGATGAGGAAGTTAAATATTCGATAAAAAGAGTTGTGGAGGGAATCAATAAACTAAGAAACCGGATTTTATAAATTAATCGGAAAAAAAATGACAGAAGAAATAAGATTCATACCGGGAGTAACTGAAGACGTAAATATAACAGATAAAGCGGTAGAGGAATTCAAGAGGATAAAGAAACAGACCGAAGTACCCGAAAACTTTGGTTTAAGAATAAGCATAAAAGGCGGTGGATGCAGCGGTCTTAAATATGGATTAGGATTCGATGCCGTATCAAAACCGACCGATACCGTAATCGAAAAAAACGGGCTTAAGATTTACATAGATATGAAAAGTTATCTTTATTTACTCGGTACAGAAGTGGATTTTAAAAATGATACAGAAGGAAGCGGGTTTGTATTTAATAATCCTTCTGCCAAAAATACATGTCATTGCGGAAGTTCATTTAATGTTTAACTAATTATGATTACAAGAAGAAAATTCATAAGAAATTCTACATTTAGTATGTCCGGATTTATGTTAGTACCCGGATTTATTAAAAATTTTTTATTAAAAAATAATTCAAACAACAGAAAGGAGCAAATTAAAATGATTTACGAATGGAAATTTAACAAAAGACCTTACTCGGATGAAGAAGCAAAAGTACTGCTTAAAGATGTTATGTCACCTGAAACATCAGACTGGCATTACAACACACATCATAAAGGATATGTAACTTTTTTAAATAATATCGAAAAAGAACTGCAGACTGCCGACAGAGCTAAAGCAAATGGAAACTACAGCCAGATCGGTGAATTGAAAAGAAGAATGACCTGGAATCACGGCGGTACTGTTCTTCATGACGTTTACTGGGAAGTTCTCGGCGGAGACGGCGATATTAATAAAGGTCCGGAAATTAAAAAAGCAATCGAAGAAGAATTCGGCTCGGTCGAAAAATGGAAAGAAGATTTCAAAGCTACTGCAGTTGCTGCGAAACTGTCCGGATGGGGAGTACTGGTTTACGACCAGATTTACAGCGGAAGACTCCTGAATGTACTTGTTGACGAACATCATTACGGTGCAATCTGGGGCGGTATCCCTCTTATCTCTCTTGATGTGTTCGAACATGCCTATTATCATAAAGACGGTCCGGGCAGAGCAAAATATATTGATAACTTTATTAATAACTTGAATTGGGAAAGAATAAATAATAAATTTGTTAAATACATAAAAAAATAATATTTGATAAATAACAAATATATTAATTTATTGCTCATTCTTATTATCGCCGCTTTTATCGCTTCCTGCGGAAAAAAAGAAATCTCTGAAAAAAGCGGCGATGTCCCGGTCAGGGGTCCGTTCGTGTGGACGGATAAAATTGATGCCTCGAAAATTCCCGACTTCCCTGTTAAAGGTATGATTTCCGGAAATGAAGTTAAAATCGAATATGTTAACTTCGAATACTGGCGAGGCAGCAATGACAATGTGATTAATTTTTTTGACATGAAACCACAACAGGATTGCGGAGCAGTTACCGGCGGAAAGGGATTCGTATTTACAAAATACGGAGGCGACTTGAAAGAAGATGCTTATATTAAGGAAGACTTTAAAAAAAGTATGGATAAATATGAAACGGAATACCATTACTACGAAGGCGATAACATTAAAAGTTTCAAATCGACTTTTAACTTTGCACTGGTTATCGAAGACATAAATGATGATTTTGTAGAAGGTAGAATTGCTGTATGTTTTAACGACGAGTCTAAAAGCTGGGTTGCGGGAAGATTTCGGGCAATAGTTTGCAATAATTAGAAAAAACGGGGCAAAATATAAATTTTTAAGCCCATTTTTTATTAATAAAACAATTTACTATTATGAAAAAACTAACATTGTTGCTTATTGTGTTTTCACTTCTTTTTGCTTTTGGATGTAAAAAAGGAGATAAAGGAACCGATGAAAAGACAGACGCAAAGACCGAAGAATCAAAAGACAAAAAATCTGAAGATAACAAAAGTGCGGGAAGCGATCTGGGATTATCGACAGGAATACCGGCTGATTTTCCAAAAGATGTACCCCAACCGAAAAATTCCAAACCTTTGAGTTATATCAAAACTTCTGAAGGTACTGTTGTATCATTTGAAACTAAAGAAAATATTAAAGATGTTGTGGAATTTTATAAATCGGAAATGAAATCCGGCGGTTTTACAAGCGATGAATCCGCCGAGATTATGTCGGGAAATGAAATATTTATAGGTTTGTGGAAGAAAATGGACAGGGAAATCAGTGTTGTAATTTCCGTAAACACAGAAGAAAATAATACTCTCGTCGTCATTACCTATAAATAATAATGACTGATTTTTATTTTATTCCCTGCGGCAAAAAGGTTAAAACCGTAAAGGGAAAAAATCTTCTCGATATTGCACTGGAAAATGATGTTGTCATTGACCATAACTGCGGTGGCGTGTGTGCCTGCGTTTCCTGCAGGGTTGTTGTATTAAGCGGTAAATCAGCCCTTAACAGAATTACTAAAGGAGAAATCGAAAATCTGAAAGAAACAGGTTTGTATAATTCCCGCACCCGCCTTGCATGCAGAGTTAAATATTTGAAAAAAATTAAAAAAGATATTGTTATTCTAATTCCTTCCGATGGAAAAAATTAATCTGCAGGATATAAGAAAAATAATAATTTCAAGAACGGATAATCTCGGGGATGTAATTCTTACTCTTCCTTTGATAAATAATATTAAAAAAATTTTTCCTGATGCAGATATTTATTTTCTCCTTAAAAAATCTTTTAATGAACTGCTGTATGATTATCAGGGATTAAATAAACTTGTTTTTATAGAAGATCTTCAGACGGGGAAAATTTTGAAAGAATATTTTGTACGTGAACAATTCGATGCCGGAATAAATGTTTTCCCTGTTCTGAAAATATCGTATGCAATGTTCGATGCAGGCATAAAAATCAGAGCCGGTACGGGATACCGATGGTTTTCGTTTTTGTATAATTACAGATTGTATGAACACAGAAAATACGCAAAAAAACACGAATCCGAATATAACCTGAATCTTTTAACTTTGCTGACTGAAAAAAAGTTTTTTCCGGTAGAATTTAATTTTAAAATAATTAACAAAGAAAAAAAACTTCTAAACTTGAAATTGAAAAACTTCAACCTGCAGCTTCGGGATAAATATCTGATTGTTCACCCGTTCAGTCGTAAGTCTGCAAAAGATATTCCGACGGATAAAATTATTCAGATTGTCAGTTCTATTGTTAGACGTTTCGGGTTTCTGAAAGTTGTTATTACCGGCACTGCGGAGGAATCGGAAAAAATAAAACATCTTTTAAATCAAATTGACCTGAACATCAAACATAAAATTATTAACTTAAGCGGAGAATTAAGTTTAAGAGAATTGATGATTCTGATATATGATTCTGTTCTTTTCATTTCTAATTCAACCGGTCCGGTGCATATAGCAGGTGCTCTCAATAAGGATATTATTGCATTTTACCCTAAAACAAAACCAATGAATAAAGAAAGATGGAAACCTTTGAGCAGCAAATCTCATGTATTTGAACCTGAAGATGAAAAAGACGATATGAATTCGATTAATGTCGAAAAAGTACTTGAAACAGCTTCAGAAATTATCCGTGAAAAAGAAACATTTTAAAGATTATCGAAGTTTAATAAAATAAAAATAATTATATGAAAAAGTTAATTTTTTTAGTTGTTATTGTGATTTTCGTCCTGGCAAACCTGTCCGAAGCACAGGATGATACTACAAAAGCAAGAAGACAATTCCGAAAAATTAATCAATCGGCTTTTGGTCTTGGAGAAACGCTTATTTATGAAATTAATTACGGTTTCGTTACGGCAGGAACCGCCACTCTGTCTGTCGCATCGGATTACATTACTGTTAACGGCAGAAGGTGTTATGATATACAGTTAAGAGTAGTGTCTTCTCCGAGTTTCGAATGGATTTATAAAGTGAACGATTATTACAGATGTTATATGGATGCGGAAGGTCTGTTTACCTGGAAATTCGAACAGCATATAAGAGAAGGCAATTATAAAAGAGATTTTGAGGCGATTTTTGATCAGGAAAACCTTAGAGTAAAAACTTATACCGGCGAAACCGAACCGAAGAAATTCGAAGGTGAGTTCGATATTCCCGAATATGTTCAGGATATTATGAGTGCATTTTATTATGCCAGAACACTCGATTTAAACAGCATGGGACCAGGCAGCACTATTCAACTGCAGAATTTTTATAAAGACAAAGTATATCCGCTTAATGTTAAATTCCACGAAAAAACCACTGAAGATGTTCCCGCCGGTGAATTTAGGACTATTAAACTCGAACCGCTTGTAAAAGAAGGAGGTCTTTTCAAAAGTGAAGGTGAAATACTTGTATGGGTAACGGACGACGACAGGAAAATGCCGGTTCTGGTCAAGAGTAAAGTACTTATTGGCTCTATTAAAGTCGAACTTATAGAATATAGAAATCTTGCGGGTCCTTTGAATTCAAAGGTGAAATAAACCTGCTTTTTATATCTAAATGAAGATTTCCGAAATATTTTTATCAATACAGGGTGAAGGAAAAAGAACCGGAAATCTTTCTTTTTTTATCAGAACAAATTATTGTAACCTCAGATGTAAATTTACTTCGGGAAATCTGTGCGACAGCCCCTATACCAGCTGGTATCCTGAAGATAATTATAATATCGGGGAAATGATGGTAGATTCAATAATTGCCGAATACCGGAAATTCAAAACTCAGGATATTGTAATTACTGGCGGAGAACCCGTAATACAGATGAAAGATTTAAATACATTGTGCCGCACTCTGAAGTTTGTAAACAGTAAATCAAATATTACTGTAGAAACAAACGGTACGTTCTTCGGTGAGTATACCGGGTACTCGGATTTAATAAGCATAAGCCCGAAAATGAAATCTTCCGTTCCTGAAGGAACGGAATTTGAAAATCTTCACCAAAAAAACAGGATTAATACGGAAAGCCTAAAAAAATATGAACAGGGATTCAGAGACGGATTATATGATATACAATGGAAATTTGTTATTAATGACGAAAATGATATGGAAGAAATAATTACTTTGCAAAATGAAATAGGGTTTTCAAACGAAAATATTTATCTGATGCCTGAAGGGATAAAAAAAAGCGAATTAAAAGCGAAAAGAAATTTAGTATTGGAATTATGCAGAAAGTATAAAATGAACTTCAGCGACCGCCTTCAGATATTATTTTGGGAAAATGAAAGGGGTAAATGAACGGATAAAATGTTAATTTTGATTTTGCCTAACCAATCGGTGTTGCGACAGCATATAGAATTGAAACTTGAAATTTATATAGTTAATTTTTCCAATCTTGTTTTTAAAAATTTTTATTTTTTATATCTTAAATAATATTTTAATTAATTAAATTTATAATTATGTCCGAAGAAAAGAAATTCGTACCCTTTATCTCTCCCGAAACGAGTCTGGCGGAATTTACAATCAGAGGATTGATAATCGGACTCATACTTGCTGTGGTTCTCGGAGCGGCAAATGCGTATCTCGGATTAAAAGCGGGAATGACAATTGCAGCAACATATCCGGCGGCAGTTCTCGGTATGGCGATACTTAAGGCAATGCGCGGAAATATTCTTGAAGAAAATTTTGTCAGGACGGTCGGCTCTATCGGAGAATCGGTTGCAGCCGGTGCAATATTTACTCTTCCGGCATTTTTCATCGCAAAAATCTGGGACCCTAAAAATATTACAATCGGAAATTACGCTACCGCAACTATAATTCTGATAATCGGCGGTGTGCTTGGCATTATGTTTGTGGCTTTGTTGAGACGTGTAATGGTAGAAGATAAAGATTTGTTATTTCCCGAATCGACTGCGGCAGCAGAAATTCATAAGTCGGGGCAAAAAGGCGGCGGCGGCTCTAAATATCTGTTCGCTGCAATGGGCATCGGTGCTGTTATACAGTTTTTTGGACAGCTTAGCCTGTTCGCTACTTGGGAAAAATTTTATGCGTTTTTTAAATCTACATTAATACCGGGAACCCCGATAAAAGCAGGAGGCGGAATGCTTCTGAGTTCTCCCGGAATCAGCCCGGCTTATATGGGTGTAGGTTATATCATCGGTCCGAAATATGCTTCACTGAACTTCAGCGGCGGACTGCTCGCCTGGGGTCTGCTGGCTCCGATTTTTTATTTCCTGCTTTTCCCGTATATCAGTACTGCGGAATTTCTGCAAAACTGGGCTGTTGTAGCCGAAACTACTGTGGATAAAGTTTCCGATCCGGCATTTCAGATTAATCAGATATGGAAATATATTGTCAGACCAATTGCAATCGGCGGAATGTTAATGGGTGCATTTTATACACTGTTTAAAATGAGAAAAAGTCTTGCCGCGGGACTTGCAAGGTCTATAAGTGATGTGAAAAAAGCGGCAACGGGCGGACAGGTCGGTTCAATCAGAACGGAAAAAGATTTAAGTTTCACTATCATTATTGTCGGGATAATCGCAGTCGCGGTTGCTACTTTCCTGATAACATATTTTATTTTTAATACCGGTCTTGTACCTGCAATTGTTGCGGCAACCGTGCTTATCGTTCTTGCATTTTTCTTTGCTGCAATTTCCGGGTACCTCGTGGGAATAATCGGCTCGAGCAATAATCCTATCAGCGGGTTGACTCTTACGGCACTTGTAACTACCGCTTTGATTATGGTACTGATCGGAGTAGATGCACAAAGCGGCGGAGTCGCTGCGGTTCTCGGAGTTGCCGCTATAGTCTGTGTTGCCGCTGCTGTGGCAGGAGAAATGCTTCAGGATTTAAAAGCAGGACATATCCTCGGCGGTACACCATGGAAAATGCAGGTAGGGGATATTATCGGTGTGCTGATTTCGGGGCTTGTTATGTTCTTTGTATTGAATTTGCTTAATCAGGCAGATATTATTCAGGGCATACAGAAAGGTTATGACGGAGGATTCGGAAGTAAATCGCTGCCCGCACCTCAGGCAGGTCTGATGGCTATGTTATCACAGGGTATAGTCGGTGGACAAATGGCATGGGCATTGATTATTGTCGGACTCCTGATGGGACTTGCATTTATTATGATGCAGGTTAAAAGCCCTATGTTAATAGCCGTTGGTATGTATTTACCCCTTGAAACTACATTTGCTATTTTTGTCGGCGGTCTTGTAAAAGGAATTGTGGATATGGTTGTAGAAAAACGAGGTTATAACGAAGCACAAAAAGTCAGGATAGAAAATATCGGAATATTGCTTGCTTCGGGTTTAATTGCGGGTGAAGCGTTAATGGGACTTGGCTTTGCACCGTTTAGAATTGCAGAATTCAATATCCCGATAATATTTCAGCAGCCGCATCTGTTAATCGGACTTGTTGTTATTGTTATAATTGCATTAATACTGATTTTTATCCCGTTAAGGAATGCAGGTTCAAAAAATGAGCCGGCACCCCCGAGTGCGGGAATGTAATTAGTTGTGTTTTGATATTTAAAAAGAAAAAAAATATAAATTTTCTGAATTTAACGCCCGTTCATAATAAAAAATATACTGAAACGAACGGGCGTGTTAAAATACGGTATCCGAAGTTCAGGGCGAAAGTTCTGCAATCTCTTATCCCTAAAACTAAACCTAAAGATATTGTCATTAATCTCGATGAACTCGGTACTGAAGTATGGATATCGATTGACGGTTATAAAAAAGTAAGTACGATAATCAGTGAATTATCAGGAAGACTCGGTGACAGAATTCATCCTGCCGAAGAAAGAATAACAAAGTTTTTAACTATGCTTTATACGCATGAGTTCATACGTTTTAAAGAATTCAATAAATAATAAAAGATTTTTTTTATTAATTTAAAGAGAAAAATATGACAAAAATATTTCAGGGGCTGAAGCCCGAATCTGTATGGAACCATTTTGAAGAGATTTGCCGGATACCGCGTCCGTCGAAATTTGAAAAAGGAATGATTGAATATGTAGTAAATTTTGCCGTGAAAAATAAGCTCGAACATATTGTTGATGAAGTAGGAAATGTCATTATCAGAAAACCTGCTACACCCGGTATGGAAAACAGAATGGGAGTAATACTGCAGGGGCATCTGGATATGGTGCCGCAAAAGAACAAAGACGTTGATCACGATTTCGAAAAAGATTCTATAAAACCGCGTATCGAAGGTGAATGGGTAAAAGCAACCGGCACTACACTCGGCTCGGATAACGGAATAGGTGTAGCCACCGCGCTTGCTGTACTGGAAGCAGAAGATTTACAACACGGACCTGTTGAAGCATTGTTTACAATTGATGAAGAAACAGGAATGACAGGAGCATTCGGTCTGAAACCGGGATTATTAAAAGGCGATATTTTGATGAATCTCGATTCCGAAGACGAAGGTGAATTGTTTATAGGATGTGCGGGTGGAACTAACGCTAATGCTGTGTTTAAATATGAGGAAGTTGATGTTCCGAGCAACTGCTCGGCTTTTCATATCGCGGTAAAAGGATTGAAAGGCGGACACTCGGGTGTTGATATTAGTCTCGGCAGAGGCAATTCCAATAAAATTTTATTCAGATTTCTATGGCTTGCTTCGAATAAATACGGTCTTAGACTTGCGGATGTAGACGGAGGAAGTTTGAGAAACGCAATACCGAGAGAATCATTTGCAAATGTAGTAATTCCTGATAAAAATGTCGAAGCAGTTAAAAAAGAAATTCAGGAATTCGAAAAAACAGTTAAAAAAGAATTATCTGCCGTTGAACCTGATTTGTCGGTCACAATGGAACCTGCAGAAATGCCGGCGAAATTAATTGACGAACTGACGGAGGATAATCTTATTTGTGCCGTTTATGCATGCCCGAACTATGTTATCAGAATGAGTAATGAAATGCCGGGACTCGT
This sequence comes from Ignavibacteria bacterium, assembly GCA_016873795.1. Classification (GTDB taxonomy): domain Bacteria; phylum Bacteroidota; class Ignavibacteria; order Tepidaquicellales; family Tepidaquicellaceae; genus VGWA01. The sequence continues at coordinate 4,548 of VGWA01000040.1, read as the reverse complement.
GGAGACTTCCTCAAATCTTGCCATAGTGAAATCGGGAGATAAAGAAATTAAAGTTCATTGTTTGTTAAGAAGTTCGGTTGATTCGGCAAAAGAAGATTTGAAAAATATGATGAGTTGTGTCTTTGACCTTGCGGGTGCTGAAATATACTTCGACGGAGAATATCCCGGCTGGAAACCGAATCCTGACTCGCCGATACTGAACGAAATGAAAACAGTATATGAAAAAATGTACGGTAAAATTCCTAAAGTCGTAGCAATTCACGCAGGCCTCGAATGCGGATTAATAGGAGGTGTCTATCCGAATCTCGATATGATTTCTTTCGGTCCTACGATACGGTTCCCGCACTCGCCTGATGAAATGGTGAATATTGAAACAGTTAAAAAATTCTGGGACTATCTTGTGGAGACTTTAAAAAATATACCCGCTAAGAAATAAAAGATTTAAAGAGATAAAAAAAATCCCCTCTATGAGGGGATTTTTTTTTATGTATATGTCCGAAATTATTTCAGTATGACTCTTTCTGTTACCATATCACCTGCAACTGCCTTTGCATATGACTGGCATAAGTCTTTTGTTGACTGCGGATTAATTGTTTCGGATTTCGCCGACCATAGCAGTTCCTGATTCGTCAGACTGTATAAATTTGTTACTATGAATACTTCCTCATAACTTACTACATAACCGGGAGAATAAACGAAATTGTATGTGTTCAGATAATAACCGTAAAAATCAAAGTAAGGGTCGGGTAAGTAGCCGAATGTAGGAGGAACATATTTCTGCTTTTCTTTTGTATCCGATATCGAAATTGTAATTACTCCGTCCGCACCGTAACTTTTAAATACTTCGGTCAGCGCTTCCTTGCTTTGGTATTTTTCATCGAGTTTTCCGTCACTGTCAGTATCAAAAAATTTAGGTGGTATAACGGTATTCGCGGAGACCGAGTTTATTCCGTATAATTTCAAACTGCTCACTATATTGTCTTCCATGCAGGAACGTTCCGATATGTCCTTGATTAATCCTACTACAATAATTTTACTGAATTTTTGCCCTGTATATGCAGGCTTTTTCCAGCTTGAATCGATTTTTGTCATTGTTGAGCAGGAAGTAAAATAAAATACAACGGAAACTAAAAACAGAAAATAAATAAATTTTTTCATCTTTTTAATATTTAAATTAGTTGAAATCTTTTTAACCTGTTGTAATATAATTATATTTTTAATAAAAAAAAATTCATTGAGATATAAATTTATTTTATTGTTTCTTAACAAATTACTTATTATTTTATGTAAACTAATAAAATACATTTATTATGAAATTATCATTTTACTTTTTTCCGATTTTATTGCTTGCATTTAGCGGTAATCTTTTTTCGCAGGACAGTACTGCACTGATTCATGGAGACGGTTACAGTTTAAGCTTTATAGTGGAAGTTTATTATTCCAAATCAGTAAATAAAGCAAGCGACACAATAAATATTGCACGGTTTTCGGTTGGAGGAAAATTTGTTGACGAATTTCGCCTGAATAACCTGAGAATGTATGCGAAATATAATAAAGAAAAAATCAGGGCAAACTTTACATTACAGGTAGGGGATATACCGGAATTGCTTGCCTCCCCGCAGGAACAATTTATGAAATTTATAAATGTTGCAAATCTCGGATATAGTCCGGTTAAAAATCTATGGTTTGATGCGGGTTATATATCGGATCCTATCGGCTATGAATCATCTTCACCGTATTTTAATCAATTAACTATGATATCGGTAGGAGGTTATTACGAACCGTCTAATTTTATAGGAATTAGAGCATCTTATGACTTTTCTCCAAAAGTATCGGCAAGTATATTTTACGGCAATCCTTATACGCTGAGGTTCGGAAGAAATAAACATCATAATTTGCAGACAAGTCTTACTGTAAAACCTGTCGACCAGATTTTTTTTCAATACAGCACGCTTTTCGGTAATCAGCAAACAGTAGGAAATGACCCTAAATTAAATCAGTTTTATAACAATTTTATTTTAACTTACAGTCCCTTCGATTATTTGAACTTCGTCGGGCAGTTTGATTTTGCTATGCAGACGAATTCAAAGACGAAAGTAACGGGTGTAGATACAACACTTGACTGGGCTTATATGGTTTCGGGATTTCTGCAGGCACAGTATTTTTTCCTGCCGAATTTCAGTATTATAGGCAGAGCTCAGCTGTTTTCTGACCCTGACGGTTTTCTGACGGGAAATTTATATCCGGCATATTATACAAGTACGGCTTCCTATAAAGGTATGGGAATGAATCTTTACGGCTTTACTGTCGGGCTGGAATATAAACCCTATAATAATTTTTATATCAGAGGCGAATATACATACGAAATGACGGATAAAGGTCAGAATGTTTTTAATGGCTTGACAGCAAGCCACAGACATACAACACTTTTTTCCGCCGGAGTGAAATTTTAATTATTGTTTTTTAAAAATACTATTTAATAATTTTAACAAAGAACAATGAAACATATTATATCGCTTTTCATTTTAATATGCATTTTACTTTCTGTTCTGCCTGTAAAAGGTGATTCTTACTATTCATTGCATAATACCAGCACTAATAATACTACCCCGAAACATTCATTCGATGTATTGAATTATAAATTGAATCTGGATATATATAATTGCTTCAAGACTCCGTACCCGAGGTCATTTATCGCAAGCAATCACATTACGTTCCGTGTCGATTCTGTCTTAAATTCAATAACTTTGAACGCCGTTAATACGTCGCTTGTAATAGATTCGGTAAGACTTATCGGAGGACCGTTACTCGTTATATCTCATACGAATAATATCTTAACAGTTACTCTCGACAGGACATATAATCCCCCAGAAATTGTAAATATAATAATATACTATAGACATAACAATATTACTGACAACGCCTTCTATGTCTCAAACGGAGTTGTATTTACTGATTGTCCCCCCGAAGGTGCGAGGAAATGGTTTCCCTGCTGGGATAAACCGTCAGACAAGGCAACCGTTGATATTACGGCAAAAGTTCCTTCGAATGCACGGCTCGGCTCGAACGGCAGACTGCAGGATTCGATTGTAACAGGTGATACTATCTATTATCATTGGATAAGCCGTGACCCTGTCGCTACCTACTTGACCGTTATTACGGGAAAAGTAAATTACAATATGGACAGAATTTACTGGCATAAAATATCGAATCCAAACGACAGCATACCCGTTTTATTTTATTATAACTCAGGTGAGAATTACGGTACTGTTAAAAATCTGATAAGCAGTCTGATGACCAACTTTTCGAATAAATTCGGCGATTATGCGTTTGAAAAAGGCGGATTCGCTTCGATTCCGAACGGTGCAGGATTTATGTGGGCAGGAATGGAAAATCAAACGCTGATTACTCTATGCTCTTCCTGCTGGACGGAAAATTATGCAGTTCACGAGTTCGCTCATCAGTGGTTCGGAGATTTGGTGACGTGCGGTACATGGGCGGATGTCTGGATTAATGAAGGTTTTGCTACTTACTGCGAAGCAATCTGGAAAGAAAGACTCGGCTATGCTATCTATAAAAATGATGTTAATGCCAAAGCAAATACGTACTTTTCTCAAAATGCCGGGTTTCCGATTTCTATGCCTCAATGGGCAATAATAACACCTCATATAGATACTCTGTATAACTACGGCATTACATACTGTAAAGCGGCTGTTGTTCTTCATCAATTACGTTACTGTCTCGGAGATTCGGTTTTCTTTAATGTGTTAAATACATTTGCAACCGATACGGCAAGGTTTAAATACAAAAATTCCACTACTTATGAATTCAACTTGCTTGTAAATCAGATTTCGGGGCAAAATTACGATTGGTTTTTTAATGCCTGGATTTATCAACCGAACCATCCGGTATATCAGAACCGCTATACGATCGTAAATACAGGAGGCGGCAACTGGCGTGTGGATTTCCTTGCAAATCAGATTCAAACAAATGCCCCTTTCTTTCCTATGTTGTTAACCGTGAAAATAGTTTATAGCACAGGTCCTGATTCTCTTATAAAAGTAATGAATAATGTTAATAATCAGACATTTTCGATTAATTCCGACAGGCAGCCTCTTTCGGTCGTATTTGACCCTGATAATAACATTCTTCTTAAATCTGCTTTCCTTATTGGTGTAAATAATCTGGCTTCCGGAATACCTTACCTTTATGAATTATATCAGAATTATCCGAACCCTTTCAATCCTGCAACAAATATAAACTTCGACCTGCCTCAAAAATCATACGTAAAACTCTCAATATACGATTTAACCGGAAAAGAAGTAATCACATTAATAAACGAACCAAAAGACCCGGGGAAATATTCTGTATCTTTTAATGCTGAAAACCTATCGTCCGGCATATATTTTTATCGCCTGCAAACGGACAAATACTCCTCTGTGAAGAAAATGGTTTTAATAAGATGAGAAGATATCTTTTTTTCTCGAAATCGGATTTCTTTAAAGTCCGTAATTTGTTTTAATACTTGATTTTATAATTTATTGTGTT
>VGWA01000039.1 GCA_016873795.1 Ignavibacteria bacterium | reverse complement strand
ATTAATTATTGTTAAAAAAATTCTCCAAATTAAAGTAATAAACTTATTTAAATTTTATAAATGATTTCTTAAATAAATCAAAAATGATTATATTTTGATGTTTTATAAATATGTATGATAATTGTATCTTACAAGTTAATAATGATATAAAATTAAGTGAACTTTTACAGTATTATTACAAAATTCGTGCGCTTTTTAAAATTTTAGAATTCCAATCTGTTGAGATTTATTTTCTGAAATCGATTATTACCTAAATTTCCTTAAACATTGACTTGTTATTGTAATGCAATTTTAATAAAATTATAGATTATATCAAAATTTAAATTTATATATATGCATAGAAAAAATTTGTATTTATTTATTGTTATTTCATTAATTACAGTATTTTACATTACGGGCTGCTCTTCCAAAAAACGAATCACAGTGGCTGACGTAGGAGATGATAAAATTACTCTCTACGAGTTCGAAAAAGAATTTCTTAAATCAATAGGAAATAATCTGGATTCTGCTAAAAAGACAACACTGAAAGACAGAATGGTTTTTCTGGATTTATTGATAAAATACAAACTTAAAGTTCTTGATGGACGTGAAAAAGGATTGCTGGAATCACCGGAATTGAAAAACGAAGTCTCTGATTTTAAAAAACAATATATGATTAATTATGTTATTGATAAGGAAATTGTGGAACCGAAAATTAAACAATTGTACGAACGTAAAAAATATGAAATACGTGCTTCGCATATCTTTATACCCTTGCAAAGAACAGCCTTGCCTCAGGATTCGGTAAATGCATATCAGAAAATCGACGTAATATTGAAAAGATTAAATAGCGGTGAGGATTTTTCATTAGTTGCATCGGAAATGTCCGAAGACCCGTCTTTGAAACTTAACGGCGGCGATTTGTATTGGATAACCGGTGGTATGACCATTCCGGAATTTGAAGATGCAATTTATAATACGAAACCCGGAAAATATACGGAAATCCCTTTACGTTCTAATTTCGGTTTGCATATTGTAAAAGTAACTGATAAAAAGAAAAGAGTCGAATCTGTAAGAGGTTCGCATATCCTGATACAGGAACAAAGAGATAGCTTGAATAATATTATTGATTCAATCGGAACACTTGATAAAGCAAAAGATATATTGAACAGACTGAAAAACGGAGAAAATTTTGAGGCACTGGCAAATCAGTTTTCAAATGACCCTGCTACTTCCGGAAGAGGTGGGGATCTAGGATTTTTCGAAAGAAGACGGTTTGTACCCTCGTTTGATAGCGTGGCTTTTACTCTTAATGTTGGGGAAATTTCTGATTTAATCAGAACACCAATGGGATGGGAAGTTTTAAAAATTACCGAAATTAAAGAATACCAGCCTTATGAAACCCAAAAAGATAATTTAAAGAATTTGTTTAAAAGAAGTGAATTGTTCAGGGAATCACAAAGGGAATACCTGAAAAAAGCACGTGAATTTTACGGTTTGCAGATTGATAATGGAGCTGTGGTAATATTTGCAGCTAAAATCGATACAGCTAAAATTATCGGCGGTCAAAATCTTGATAGTATTTTTTCTGAAATGGAAAAAAATATAACTCTTGCAAATATAAGTGGACAAAATATTACAATCAAAAACATTATAGATTATTTGAAAATACCAAATGAAATTTCCAATATGATGGCAACAAATCAAAATTTACAGCTTCTTGTGGAAAGTACTGCTGATAATATTATCTATACACTGATTGCTGAAGATAAAAATTTCGAGAAAGACGATGAATTTAAAGAGGAAATGGAAGTGTTTGAAAATGGTTTTCTGGTATCAAAAGTTGAATTAAGTGAAATAATGAGCAAAGTAAAAATTACGGAAAATGAAATGCTGAATTACTATAATACTAATAAAGAAACGTATAAATATACCGAGAAAGATTCGGTTAAATACAGAACATTTGATGAAGTAAGGGCTATGATTTCCAATATTCTACAGGATGAAAGAAAAAAATCAGTTGAAAATCAGTATATCTCGGCTTTGAAACAAAAATATCCGGTAAAGATATATGAAGATAAACTGCAGGAAGCCTTTATGGAATAAATCATAAATTATTTCGAAAACTTAAATTATCTAATAAAAAAAAACAAAATTTTTATCTTTTTCGATTGTCAGCATACCTGACTCGATTAATTAATAAGATATATTTATTGAAGACCGGAAAAAATAATAATTTTTAATGATTTGTAATTATGAAATTTGAAATTAAATTCTTATCGTACCTTTTTATATTTTTATGTTGTTTGTTTTTTATAAACAACGATTTAATGCCCCAGGAAAATAAAATAGTGGCGAAAATCGGTTCTGAAGAAATTTCTCTCGGAGATTTCGAGACTCAAATGCTCAAAGGATATAATAATAATAAGGATTCTGTAAGAAAATGCGGATTACAGGAGAAGAAAGATTTTCTGAATCTTCTAATAGCTTTCCGATTAAAAGTACTTGAAGCAAAATCTAAAGGATTTCTGGATTCGGCTGATGTTCAAAACGAAATAAGTGAGTTTAAAAATACCTATATTCCGAACTATATTATTGACAAAAAGTTGATAGAACCACAGATATTTAAGCTGTATGAATTGAGAAAAGAAGAAGTCAGAGCTTCTCATATTATGATAAAACTACCGAAAAATACTGAACCGGAAGATACAATTGCCGCATATCAAAGACTCGAAGAGGTATATAAACGACTTGAAAACGGAGAAGATTTCGGTAAAGTTGCAATGGAAATGTCCGACGACCCTACAGCAAAAGAAAATGGAGGTGATATCTATTATTTTACAGGAGGTATGACTGTTCCTGAATTCGAAGATGCTGTGTATTCGCTTCAGATCGGAGAATATACTAAAAACCCGATTAGGTCTGTATATGGTCTTCATATAGCTAAATTAACAGATAGAAAACCGAGAGTTGAAAGTATTCGTGCTGCCCATATTCTTAAACAGTTCACAATAGATTCAACCGGGGCTGTTGTTGATTCTTCGAAAACATATGATGAAATTTATAGTTTATATGAAAGATTAAAGAACGGAGAAGATTTTGATAAACTTGCGGAAGAAAATTCTGATGATATCGGTACTTCGAAAAACGGAGGAGATTTGGGCTATTTCGAAAGACGTAGGATGGTAAAGGAATTTGATAGCGTTGCATTTACACTTAAAGAAGGAGAAATTTCCAAACCTGTAAGAACTCCTTTTGGGCTGCATATCATTAAACTGCTTGAAATCAAAGAATATCCTCCGTATGAATCACAAAAAGAGAATATGAGTAACGAGTTCAGAAGATCGTTCATTTTTCAAAATAAACTCGATGAATTTACGGCAAAACTTAGAGATAAATATAAATTTACTGTCATTCAAGACGGATTTAATCTGTTCATTAGCAAATTCGATTCAACAAAACATATTTCTGCTCAGAATATGGATAGCCTGTTTAATGATGAAGAATTATATGTAGTTGTTGCAAATTATGACGGGGGAGAATTGCCTGTAAAGGATGTTAAATCCTATATAGAAAGGAAACAAGAATACGGAGGTTATATTGCTAACTATCAATCGCTGTATGCAATTGTAAATCATGCGGCTGATTATCCGATTTTATTTTTGGAAGCTTCGGGAGAAGATGTCGAGACTAATGAAACTTTTAAAAAAATTCTGTCGGATTTGACAGACGGAATATTAAGATTTAAAATCGATGAGGAAATAATATCCCGCGGTCACAAAGTTAATGACAATGAAATTTTGGAATATTATAATAATAACAAGGATAATTTTATTGATAAAACGGATACTTCAACTGTACAAAGAAGTCTGGAAGAAGTAAAATTTGAAATCATGAATATTTTACAACAGGAGAAATCAAAAGAGAGTGAAGAACTGTACATATTTGAACTTAAGGAAAAATATCCTGTTATTATATATGAAGATGTGTTGGAACAGACATTTGCTGAAGAAAAATAAATTTTTTTTATTTTAACTTTAAGAAAATTAAGTTGAAAAAGTTATTCTTAATAATAATAGTTCTCTTTACTGCTAACTGTCTGTTGTATCCCCAGCCTAAAGAAGGTGACAGAATTATTGCCATAGTAGGCAATGACATAATTCTGGAATCTGATTTTCAGTATCAGCTTCAATTGTATGCCCGGGAAAATAACATTAAACAGATCTCTCCGGTGCTTGCACAACAATTGTTTGAACAGCTTCTGACGGAAAAAATCATATATGCGAAAGCATTGCAGGATAGTATTATTGTGACTCCTGATGAGGTTAATAAAGAACTTGATTACCGTTTGAAAGGATTAATAGAGGAATTAGGTTCGGAACAGAAACTTGAAGAGATATACGGTATGTCGCTGGCAAAAATAAGATACACACTTAAAGAAGAACTGGAAAAAAAGTTGATGGCTGATAAACTTCGCAGAAAAAAGTTTTCTTCGGGTATAAAAGTTTCTGATAAAGAAGTAAATGATTTTTTCAATACTTATAGAGACAGTCTTCCGCAGGCAGGAGAAGAATATGAACTTGCGCATATTTTCGTAATTAGAAAAGTATCAAACGAAGAAAAAAATGCAGCAAAAGAAAAAGCATTATCCCTTCTTGATAGTATTAAAAACGGAATGAATTTTGATGAACTTGCAAGAAAATATTCAAACGATTCTCTTTCTGCTCTTAATGGAGGTGACCTTGGCTTTGCAAGGAAAGGCATTTTTGTGAAAGAATTTGAGGAAACGTTGTTTTCCTTGAAAGAAAACGAAATCTCGGATTTAGTCGAAACTGAGTATGGATATCATATTATTAAACTGAATGAAATTCGCGCAGATCAGCGAAAAGCACAGCATATACTTGTGGCATTTCCAAAATTTGAATCGGCTGATATGGAAGTAATAAAATTTTTAAAAGATTTAAAAGCAAGAATTGAAAAAAATGAAATTACTTTTGAGGAAGCTGCAAATTTGTACTCGCAGGATAAAGATAATTATGAAAAAGGCGGGTATATTGGTTTTGTTCCTGTGGAGCGGTTGGACAGTACTATGCTTATGGCACTGAATAATTTAGAGGTGAATCAAATTACAGAACCCTTAAGAATTGGAGGCGATAACAACTATGGATATGAAGTTTTTAAACTCCTTTCGAAAAGCCCTGCTCATAAATTATCTATGGAAAGAGATTATAAACGAATAAGAAGATATGCAGAAATTTATAAAGAAAATATGGAATTAGATAAATGGATTAATGAACTGAAGAAGACTATATATGTGGAAGTAAAATTTTAACTAAATTGATAATTCCCCTTAATAGTTCATATGATATATTAATTATATTCGTTTTAAGTGTAATTGCAATCCTGATTTCATTTCTTACTTATAATAGAGTATCTACCGGAAAAATAAGAAAAATTTTATTAATTTCACTTCGGACTGTGACAATTTTTCTGATTTTGATATTGTTGTCCAGTCCTGTGATAATTAAAGAAAAAATCGAAGCAGAGAAATCCGTGAACGTCTTTTTGATTGATAATTCATTAAGTATGAAGCTTGAAAAAAGGGACTCTATAACAAGGGATTTATTAATTCAGAGAATTTCCGGATTATCGACATCAATTACTGAAAATAAATTTTTTCTTTTTTCGGGGAAATTATCCGAAGAAATTACTGTTGATGATTTTGCTGATATTTATAATGACAGCATTGATAATTTTTCGAGTAATATCTCTGTTGCATTCGACAACTTAAATGACTTAAGTGCTTCGTTTAACATTTCTTCTGTAACGGTTATTTCCGACGGAATAATCAATGAAGGCGGTACTGGTGTAAATTCCGTATTAAAAATTGGCGTTCCTGTCAATTATTTTTTAATAGGAGATACTAACCGGAAAAAAGATATATCGGTTAGGAAAATAAGATATAATAAAGTATCTTACTCAGAATCATTAACACCGGTTGAAACGGATATTCAAGTTTACGGCTATACGGGGAGAATTCAAATAAATCTGTACGAAGAAGATAAACTTGTTAATTCAACAGATGTATTTGCATATAAAGAGCAAAATTTATATTCGGTTAAATTCAATCTTTTTTCGGCTGAAGCAGGTATAAAAAAATTCAGAATCTCGGCAGAGAATATAGAAGGTGAAGTAACTTATAAAAACAACTATAAGGATTTCTTTGTTAAATTTACGGATAATAAAATTAAAGTATTGATTTTATCAGGAGGACCATCCCCGGATTACGCTTTCTTCAAACAGGAAATTTTAAAAATAAACAATGTTAAATTGTCTTTCCTGACTCAAAAATCAAAAGGAACTTATTATGAGTCTCTGCCGGGAAGCTTTTCGGACTATGATGTAATTTTATTATTCGGATATCCGACTGATATCAGTGACAAGGAAATATTATTGAAAATCAAAGAATTACAGAATTCAAAAATTACTCCTCTTATTTTTGTTTCTTCAGGTAATGTCAATTACTTAAAGCTTAAAACACTTGAAGATTATCTGCCTTTTTTTATCAGTGGGGCTGCATCTTCGGATTTTCTTTCGAAAATTCGTTTTGTAGAAAATGATAATAAATTAAGCAAAGAAATTAATCCGGCAGTTTTTCCTCCGGTCTATATTCAAGGAATAAAATCTTCTGTAAAGCCGTTAAGCGAATCATTAATAGTTTCAGAAAACGGCGGTGAACCGGTGTTTATCGAAAATAAAGATGAAATTAAAAAATCTGCTGCGCTATTGTGTTATAATTTTTATAAATGGAGACTTAATCCGGAATTGTTTCAGGGTTCAAAATTTTTAAATAACTTGTTGTCATATTCTTTCCTGTCTTTAATTAATCCGGAAAAACAAAGTAAATTCAGTTTTGGTACTACCAGAGATACGTATTCCCCCTTCGACGATGTTGTGTTCTACGCCTACCTGAACGAGAAATTCCCCGAAGGAGATTTGAAAGTTAAAATTAATATTTACGAAAATAATAATATAAATATTCACGAATTGCAGAAAATTAACATGTACGAATTCAAAGGCAACGTGAAAATTAAAAGTAAAGGAGATTATACTTATACCGCGGAACTGCTGAAGGATGATAAACTGATTGAAAAGGGAATTGGGAAATTTTCTGTTTCGGAAAATAACTTTGAATATGAAAATATTAAACCTGATGAGAGAATTTTAAGAACCATTGCTGATGCAACGAATGGGAAAAATTTTACTGATATGGAAGTTGAAAAAATAAAAGAATTTTTGTATAATACAGGAGAACAGAAATTAACTAAAATTGTAACATCGGAAAAAGTCAATTTGAATTTTTATTTTTATTATCTTTTGATTATTATAGTTTTGGCTGGTACGGAATGGTTCGTAAGAAAAAGAAGTAATCTGCCGTAAGAATGAGATTTAAACTAAATATTATCTGTTGTTTTCTGACCTTTGCTTTTTTAATGTTCTCAAACAAGTCATTTCCACAACAGCAGTGGATAAGACAAAGTAATATGACAACAAAAGCATTAAGGTCGATTTCTTATGTCGATTCAAATAAAATCTGGATATCAGGAGATACTGCAACAATGCTTTATTCGAGTAACGGGGGATTGAATTGGATGTTTCAAAGTGTTCCGGTTTTAAATGATATTCAGAAAGTATTTTTCCTTAACGAAAGATTAGGCTGGGCTCTTGCATGGGATTTGTCTGTAAATTACGGAACTATAATCTTGAAAACAACAAACGGCGGTGTCAACTGGGATTCGGCAAGATATTACCCTGATTATACTATATTATTTACAATTAAATTTCTTGATTCGTTAACGGGATATATTGGAGGATTTAATACAGGAATACTTAAAACAACAAACGGTGGCTTGAACTGGGTAAACTGTCAGATTGATTCTTCGATGGTTTCGTATTTCCCTATAAGAAATTTCCAGTTCTATAATCATAACTTCGGATATGCTTGCGGAGGTTATGTGGATATTGCTGGTATTGTGTGGAGAACTACTAATGCAGGACAGCGGTGGGGCGTTTACCCGATATCGCCTGAGCCCGTAGTGGATATGCGTTTTGTAGATCAGAATTATGCTTTTGGAATTGGAGGTGATCTTGAATATGGGGCAAGTACGGTGACTACAACCGACGGAGGAACAAATTGGGTCTATAAAACAATTGGTTCTTTTGGATTTCCTTATGCAATGGATTTTAGAACGGATGCCGAAGGATGGGTGGCTATGGGATATATACAGAAATTTCTCCTGACTCTTGATACTGGAAGAAACTGGACTGAAATTGATGTTACAGATTCTGCAACGATTTTTGATGTTAAATTTATGAATTCAAACATTGGATATGCGGTTGGAGACAATGGCGTAATACTGAAGCATAATACTCTAATCGGAATTGGAAATAATCAGATTATGTTAAATCGCTCGAGTCCTGTATTATACCAGAATTATCCTAATCCGTTTAATCCTGTAACATCTATTAATTATTATCTTCCCGAACGAAGTGTTGTGAAAATTAAAATTTACGATATGCTCGGGAGAGATTTGAAAACATACTCACTCGGTATAAAAAATAGCGGCGAACATACTTTCCGTTTCACAGCACAGGGATTAAATTCAGGGGTGTATTTTTACCGACTATTTATAAATGAATTAAATCGTACAGGTAATTCGTCTGTAATTACAAAAAAAATGATATTAATTAAATAAATGCCCCTACCCTTTTATAAGGTGACTTTTTAAAAATAGTAATTACATATATAATTAATATTGGTTATAATTGAGTTTAAAATATTTTTATTCTAAATGAATAATTTTGAATGAAATTAAAATTATATTTTATTTAAATTTGTGTAATTGTGTAAATTAACAAATAAAAAAATGATAACAGAATTAACATTTAAGGAAATACGAAAAAGCTATGATGATTTAAAAATTGATATGAACGAGTTTAGAAATCTGACTCATATAGATGGAATAGTCGGTCAGGACAGAGCGGTAAAAGCTCTTAAGTTTGGCTTGCATATTGAAGAAAAAGGTTTTAATATTTATGTGGCGGGTCCTGCGGGAATCGGGAAAATGACCGCGATAAAAACTTTCATTCAGGAATTTGCACAACAGAAAGATACTCCGAGTGATTGGGTCTATGTAAACAATTTCGATGAACCGTATTGTCCGAATGCTATTAAAATTCCGCCCGGAAGAGGCAGAGAATTTCAAAATGATATTAAAAATTTTACAAATCATTTCTGGGAACAGGTGCCTAAAATTTTTGATAGTGATGATTATAATAGTAAAAAAGATTTGGTCTTACGGGATTTGAATATTAACAGGGAAAAAATGTTCATTGAATTAAATGATTATGCGGGAAAAAAAGGATTTACCCTGCAATCGTCTAAGCTTGGTATTTTGATTGTTCCGGTTCTCGGTGGAAGACCGTTGAATGATAATGAATTTCAATCTCTCCCTCAGGCGGCAAAAGATGACATAATTATTAAAAAAGAAATTTTGCAGGAAGAGATTAAAAAGGTTATGAAGAAAGTAAATGATTTTGAAAAAGAAGCACAAAAGAAACTTGACGAACTTGATAAAAGAGTTATAACGTTTGTAATTTCGGGAATAATAGACGATTTGAAGAAAAAATATCAGGACGTTGACGAAATTGCCGATTTTTTAAATGATGTGCAGAATGATATTTTAAATAATATTAATCTTTTAAAATTTACACAGTCGGCTCAAAGTGCCGAAGGCAATCCTGTACAAAGTTCCTTTAGCACACTCGATTTTATTAAAAGATATCAGGTCAATTTGATAGTAGATAATTCTAAAATCGAAGGTGCCCCTGTCATTGTAGAAACGAATAGCACATACAATCATCTTTTTGGAAAAATAGAAAAAGAACCTCAAATGGGAACATTGGTAACTGATTTTACTATGATAAAAGCAGGCTCTCTGCATTATGCAAATGGAGGATACCTTGTGATTCCGATTGAAGAACTTTTAAAAAATATCTACAGCTGGGATGCATTAAAACGAGCACTCGATACGAAAAAAATTCAAATTGAAGAATTAAGTGAAAGACTCGGTTATGTTTCTACAAAAAGCTTGAAACCTGAACCTATACCGTTGAATCTTAAAGTAATTTTGGTCGGCGCTCCTTTATATTATTACCTGTTATATTCTCTCGATGAGGAATTTTCCGAATTATTTAAAGTCAAAGCGGATTTTGACACTGATATGGATTCAACTGATGAAAATATAAAAAACTTCCTCTATTTCCTTAATACTTTTTTGAAAAAAGAAAATATAATCGGCTTTTCGGAAGGTTCAATTAAAAAACTTCTCGAGTTTTCGTCAAGGATTGCGGAAGATCAACATAAATTGACAACGAAATTCGGTACATTGTCTAATATTATTAAAGAAGCAAATTACTGGGCAGCACAGGAAAATAGCAGAAGAATAGAATCTGAACACGTTAAAAAAGCAATAGACGAAAGTATTTACCGCTCGAATATGATTGACGAAAAAATAGATGAAATGATTAAAAGAGGTGATTTGCTGATTGATACGTCTGGAGTTAAAGTTGGACAAATTAACGGATTATCGGTGTTGAGCTATGGTGATTATTCTTTCGGAAAACCCGGAAGAATTACTGCAACGGTCGGAGTTGGAAAAGAAGGTGTAATAGATATAGAGAGAGAAGCGGAACTCGGTGGACCGATACATAGTAAGGGAGTTATGATATTAAACGGATTTTTATCTCAAAAATTTGCACAGGATAAACCGATGAGCTTGACTGCAAGACTCGTATTTGAACAAAGCTATTCAGGGATTGAAGGTGACAGCGCCTCATCTGCGGAATTGTATGTTATATTATCTTCACTTGCAGGACTTCCTATTAAGCAGGATATTGCGGTTACAGGTTCGGTTAATCAGAAAGGGGAGATTCAACCTATAGGCGGTGTAAATGAAAAAATTGAGGGATATTTTGATATATGTAAATACCGGGGTTTGACTGGCGAGCAAGGTGTCATTATTCCACGAACTAATGTAAAAAACCTTATGCTCAAAGAAGAAATTTTAGATTATGTCAAAAATAATGAATTTCATATCTGGGCAATCGATACTATAGAAGACGGAATAGAAATTTTAACAGGTATAAAAGCGGGTGAATTTAAAGATGGCTCTTATGACGACAATTCGGTCTATAACATTGTTGATAAAAAATTGAAAGAATTCAGCAAATGTCAGAAGAAAAGTGAATAAATTTTATATTAGATCGATTCCGATGTCAGTATGGGTTTTTTATTATTCCTTATTTTATCAAAATCATCTTTTTTGTATTTGAAAAGTTTTCGGTTTCTATTCTGTAAAAATATATTCCCGAAGAGTAGTTCGTGGCATTCCATTTAATCTCATACTTACCTTCGGATAAAAACTCATTTATTAATTCAACAATTAACTTACCCGATATATCATAGATTCTTAATTTGACCGGCGACGACTTTGGAATATTGAATTTAATATTTGTTTCGGGATTAAATGGATTTGGATAGTTTTGCAGAAGTTCGAATTTGTCTGGAACATTATAACCTATTTTTTTGACATTAATAGAAGATAAATCAACCAGTGCTAACCAGGCTTGATAAATCCCGGTTGAATTATCCATCCATAACGGATAAAGATAATTGTTCCCTGATGTCATTCCGATGTTATCTCCCTGGTAACCCTGCCCGCCTCCCGCTATCGGCTGCGGTTTAAACCTGTGTGTGCTTAAAACATATTCATTCCATGTATTGCCTCCGTCTTTTGAGTATGCTAAATACATCTCGGCTGAATCTGCAGCTGTGTTTCTGTCATCGTAAAAAACGACCGCAACTCCCCCAATTTCATCAACTCTGATTGCAGGAAAAAACTGTGTTTTTCCGTTGTTTAACGGGTCTTGATTTACTCTGATGCCTCCAGACCAATTCATACCGCCGTCCGTCGATCTGTGCATTATAATATCAGGATCGCTTCCTGCAGGAGCAAGGTTTTTTTCTGTTGTAATTATATAAATCCAGCCGTTTCTTGGTCCGACGCTTTTATCTATGTCAATTTTCGGTAATCCGTTTACCCTGATGCCTGACTTTGCAGGTAAATTCCCGTTTATACCATTCATATCATATATGGATTCTCTGGTGTACCAGCTCTGTCCTCCGTTGCTTGAAATTCCCAATCCGACGTAGTCCTCGGTGTATGGAGATACAGGAATTGTTCCCGACCAGCAAACAAATAAATTTCCGTTTGGGTCAACTCTTGAATCTGCTCCCTGACATCTCTGGGGAGGTGAGTTAATTTGTAAACTTGTTGACCAGTTTACACCTCCGTTTATTGTGTAAGAATTAAAAACAGGATACGGAGGTATGAATGCAACATAAGAAATGTAAGTTCTACCGAAATAAGGACTCGATGGTGAGTCATCGGTTGTTATATCTCCTTTATCCATATCTCCGCTCGCTATGGTATACTGAAAAGACCAGGTCGTACCGGAATCCGCTGAATAATGAACATACATACCGGAAATAAATGAACCAATGTGAGCTAGATAAAAAATTCCGTCTTTGTCAATCATGGGTCCCGGATCACCTCCGTGATTAATTGTCAATTCTGCAGGTATGGTATTTGTACCGAACCAGTTAATACCGTAATTTGTTGAAACGTACACACCTTCACTTTTAAAACCCGATTGTGCATTAATCGTTATTGCAGAAGCAAATAGCATCGAGGGATTTAAAGGATGACGTACAATATCGGTTTCTGATTGACTTACAAAAGTAGAAGGAAATATCCTGATGTTCGGAAATATCGGTGTTTGGGAATCGGATGTTTTGTATATCAATAATATACAAATAAAATAAATCAATATTATATGTAATTTTTTCATGATGTACAAAAAAAATACGCAGGAAAAAATGCCTGCGTATTTAATATAATAATCTAAATTTAAAATGTCAAAGTAATTAGAATCTGTAAGCAATATTAAATCCCGCATAAAATGAACGCGGTGCACCGGCTTCATAATATCTTCCGTCAAGGTCATTTATATTTATATATGCAACATATTTTTTGTTGAATATATTATTCAACCCACCGTTTATTAAAAATTCGAATCTATCCACATTTATTTGTAATCCCCCGAATGCATTAAGCAGAAAATAATCAGGAGCCGAAGCTGAATTTGCATCGTTTGTGTACATTTTATCAACGAACTGACAATTGCCTCTGATAAATCCTTTTATATGCTCGGAAATCGGATATTCAAAAATCAAATCCGACGAAAATAAATGTTTAGGAATTGAAGGTTCCCAGTTATCTTTATAACTTGTATCCCTTACAGCACCGGCAGTTATAATTTTCAAATCGTAGTCAATGTATTTGAATAACGAAAGTGTATATGCTATATTAAACTTTAAATATTTGTTAATATTAAGTTTTCCGCCGAGTTCAATTCCGAATCTGTTGCTCTTTGCTGCGTTTCTGTAATAAACTTCGTTGTCTACAACAAATGGTACAATTTCATCACTTATTATTAAGTTAAATATACTTGCCTCAAATGTAAGATTGTTTATATAAATTCTCTTGTTGGTCGAAATATTTCCTTTGATTCCGATTTCAAAGTTATATGATTTTTGTGGCTGTAAATCAGGATTTAGAAGTCCTCTTCCTGTATCCGATGAATAAGGATAATTACCCATTTCATTGAATGCCGGAGAATCAAAACCCATTCCTACGGATGCATAAGCTGCAATGTTTGGTCTGAACTTGTAATTAATAGCAAGTTTGGGTGTAATTTTTCCGAAACTTCTGTTTGCATTTCTGACCTCAAACAATAAATCTTTTGCATCGAATTTTATCCAGTCGTATCTTCCAGTAAATAAAAGCGATACTTTTGAATTAAATTTAAACTGGTCAGAAAGAAATATTCCTATATTCGATATTGTTTCATCGGTTTGTTTAAGCAGATTATCGCCTTTTCTTCCGTTTATGTTGTTAAATTCGCTGATCGGACCAGTTTGATAATACATATCTGTCCCTACTGTAAGTTCGTTCATGAATTTTGAAATTGGCATTCTGTTTGTGTAAATAAATGTACCACCGATCCCGTATCTCGTTATTAATCTGTATGTTTTTGCTGTCCTGTCAAAATCCTTTATTGTACCGTATCCGGTGAATGAAATTTCGTTGTTCGCTTTCGAACCGAATATCTTTTCGTACCGCACTGCCAGTCTTCCTTTTCGGGTTATTCTTTTTGAATCCCTCGAAAGGTCTTTGGGACTTGCCTGCATTGGATCGAGTCCGTATTCATTTTGTGTAAGTGAACCCGGAAGTTTTATTAAACTGTTAACGTAATTAAGATAAACACCAAGCGATGAATTTTGCTGAAGATATGCTTTGTAAACACTGTTGAGTATGTTTATGTATTCCTGACTGTGCTGTCTGTAACCGCCGTAATTTCTGTAACTGTATGTCGTTAAGAATTTTGAATCTTCGCTCATTGTTCCAAGCTTCAATCCGTTTTGTCTGAAATCATAACTTCCGAATAAATTATGATTGGAGAGAAAAGATGATGAAAAATCCAAATCAGACTTGAAATTTACTACTCCTCCCGGTGAATTTGTGTACAAAGAAGAAGCGTTTCCTCTTACTATTTCTATACTTCCTAAATGATTATAATCTATAGCTTCTATTCTTGTTTGTCCGTCCGGCTCGGATTCCGGTATATCATCTAATAATATTCTGACTCCTCTTATTCCCGAATTCGAACGGCTTCCAAATCCTCTTATAGAAATTCTTACGTCGTGATTTCCATATCTCGATTGTGTAAAAACCCCGGGTTGCGTTGATAACATTTCGTTAATACCGACATTCTTTCCGCCTAAAATATCTACTTTACTGATTCTCTCGACAGGATAAGGAATATCAATAATCTTTTGAAGTGTTCTTGTAGCAGTGATAATTACTTCTTCAAGGATGTAATGTGTTGTATCGCCGAACTGTTCCTTTGTGTCCATTGTAGGAAGTGCTACGTTTGTATCTACCTGTGCGTTGGAAAAATTAAAGCTGACAATCAGGAACAGAAGCAAAAATAAGATGTGAAAATAAGTCTTCATAATATAATTTATTTAAGTTAAACTTATTTAAATTTACAATTTTTTTTTTAAAAAAAAAGTAAATAAAGAATTGATAATTTATTATCTTATTTAGAATTAAAAATCAGGATTTTTTGATGATTATTTTTTAAAAATGACTAAATTATAGAATTTATAAAACTTATTTTTGTTATTATTCTGATTATGAAATCTCTTTTAGCTTTAATTCCATACCTGAAAAAGTATAAATTAAAATTAATACTTGGATTTATCTGTGTAAGTTTATATGTTGCATTTAATTCCTCTTATCCGCTTGTTATAGGTAATGCGGTTGATGAACTTGTGAAAAATCCGGATATAAATAAAATTATAATCTATGCTTTAAAAGGAATTACTCTTGTTTTTATCGGGGGTATTTTTATATTTTTCACCCGGCAGACAATAATAGTAGTATCAAGGGAAATAGAAAATGATTTAAGAAATGATTTTTTTTCGCACCTTCAGCATTTATCGAGGAATTTCTATAATAATATAACAACAGGTGATTTAATGGCTCATGCTACTAATGATGTCAATAATGTCAGAAATTTTCTTGGTCCTGGTATAATGTATTCTATGCAAACTATTTTAAGAACTGTTGTTACAATCATAATTCTATTCAGTATTAATGTTGAAGTAGCTATTATTGCAATTCTACCTCTTCCTTTTATTACTCTCCTTGTCTATTTTGTTATAAAATTAATTTATAACCGTTCGATGAAAGTACAGGAATCGTTTTCTTCGCTGACGGCAAAGGTGCAGGAAGTGTTTTCAGGGATCAGAGTAATTAAGTCGTATACAAGAGAAGTCAATGAAATAGAAAAATTCGATTCTGCTTCTGCTGATTATCAGAAAAAAAATCTTGCTCTTGCCCGTCTTGAAGCATTTTCGTTCCCTATGATGTTTCTGCTTACCGGAATTTCGATTATTCTTGTTATATATTTTGGAGGAATTAAAGTTATTAACGGTACTTTTACCGTAGGCAACATAACCGAATTTATTGTATATCTTGTGCAGCTCACCTGGCCAATGATAGCATTCGGCTGGATTATGAATCTAATTCAGAGAGCCGCTCCCTCGATGAAACGGTTGCTGAATATTATGGAAACAGAACCTGATATAAAAGATGACGATAAAACAAAATCAGGAATTACCGGAAATCAAATCAAGGGAAAAATTGAATTCCAAAACATGTCTTTTAAATATCCGGGAACTGATGTTTACATTCTAAAAAATATTAATCTTATAATTGAAAGTGGCAATTCACTTGGAATAATTGGATATACCGGAGCAGGGAAAAGTACTATTGTTAATCTTATTCCCCGTGTTTATGATATTTCAGACGGAGCAATTTTAATTGATGGTTATGATGTTAAAACTATTCCCCTGAGTGTTCTGCGTAATCTTGTCGGGATAGTGCCGCAGGAATCATTTTTATTTTCCGATACTTTGGAATATAATATTTCATATTCATCGGATGTAACAGAAAGTGAAAAGGTAAAAAGGGTTTCGGAAATTGCAGGACTTTATAAGGATGTTTCTTTGTTTCCGGAAAAATTTAAGACCATAATTGGAGAACGCGGAATAACACTTTCCGGAGGTCAGAAGCAAAGAACCTCAATTGCAAGAGCATTATATAAAAATCCAAAAATCTTGATTCTCGATGATTCTTTCTCTTCGGTTGATACACATACCGAAGAAGAAATATTAAGAGAACTGAAAACTGTAATGAAAAACCGCACCTGTATTCTTATTTCACATAGAATTTCGACGATTAAAGAGTGTGATAAGATTATAGTACTGGACAATTCAATAATATCCGAAGAAGGCACCCATTCGGAACTTATAGAAAGAAAAGGAATCTATTATGATATCTATATGAAACAATTGCTCGAAGAGGAAATTGAGGAAATTAATTAGAATTTTGTTTGTCAGAGAAAAAATTAAATATTAAAGAAGAAGAAGAATTAGGAAAGCCGGTAGACCGTGTCTTGTTAAAAAGATTGCTTCTGTATTTCAAACCTTATAAGTGGCATATACTTCTTGCTTTTTTACTGACAATTACAATTTCGGCACTTGCTGCAGTCAGACCAAGACTTACTCCTATTGCCATAGATGATATGATTGTAAACGGTAAAATAAAAGGACTTCAACTTATTTCTTTAATACTTCTTTTTACTTTATTTTTACAGGGATTCATACAATATATGATGGCTTACCTTACGAGCTGGATAGGTCAGAAGATTATTTTTAACCTCAGGAAAAAAGTATTTACTCACATTTTAAATTTGAATCTAAAATTCTTTGATACTAATCCAATTGGCAGATTGGTAACAAGAGTAACAAGCGATATAGAAGTCCTTTTTGAGGTTTTTTCTTCGGGTATAGTAACCGCACTGGGTGATGTTTTTATGATTTTATGGATTTTGTATTTTATGTTTACACTCGATTATAAACTGACTTTTGTGGCACTGTCAATTCTACCTGTGCTTGGAATTGCTACTGCTGTTTTCCGTAATAAAGTCAGGAGTTCATACCGCAGGATAAGAGTGCTTGTATCAAAAATGAATTCGTTTGTTCAGGAACATATAAGTGGAATATCAGTTGTTCAGTTATTCAACAAAGAAAAAAGGTCTGCAGATGAATTTGCGGTTATTAATCAGGCACATACAAATGAAAATAAAAAAAGTATCTTTTACTATGCAGTGTTTTTCCCGTTTGTGGAATTAATTGGTGCAGTTACTATCGGTCTTATTATATGGTACGGTGGGGGACAGGTAGTTCAAAATGCAGTATCAGTAGGTGTTATTATATCGTTTATTCAATTTACTGAAATGTTCTTCAGACCTATTAGAGACCTCTCGGAAAAATATAATATACTGCAAACTGCAATGGCATCTTCTGAAAGGGTTTTTGCCCTGCTCGATAAAAAGAACCCTATTATTCAAGTTGATACTCCTGAACTGATTGATGATATTCGAGGCGAAATTGAATTTAAAAACGTTTGGTTTGCTTATAATAATTCCGAATATGTTTTGAAAAATGTATCTTTTAAAATTTATGAGGGTGAAAAAGTTGCTTTCGTAGGTGCAACAGGTGCAGGAAAGTCTACAATCATTAATCTGCTCAGTCGATTTTATGATGTTACGAACGGAGAAATTACAATAGACGGAAAAGATATCCGGAATTTAAATATTAAAGAATTGAGACGAAATATCGGAGTTGTTCTGCAGGATGTATTTTTATTTTCGGGTAACATAAGAAATAATATAAGTCTCGAAAATAAGTATATAACAGAAGGTAAGATTAACAAATCTATTGAAAATACGGGTTTAACCGATTTTATAAACAGTCTTCCCGAAAAGTTAAACCATAGAGTAACGGAAAGAGGTATGACGCTTTCGGTAGGGCAGAAGCAGCTGGTTTCTTTTGCTCGTGCTCTTGCTTATAATCCCAAGATTCTTATACTCGACGAAGCTACATCAAGTGTTGATACTAATACGGAACTCCTGATACAGAAAGCAATACAAAAACTAATCGAAGGCAGAACCTCTATAATAATTGCACACAGACTTTCCACAATACAGTCCTGTAACAAGATTATAGTGATGCATAAAGGAGAAATTAAAGAATGCGGTACTCATCAGACATTAATAGACAAACAGGGACTGTATTACAGACTATATCAATTGCAGTATAAGGATATTTAATTATGAAAAATTTACTTCTGGCAACAAACAACAAACATAAAATCGAAGAGATTAAAAATCTCTTATCGGATACTGAAACTAAGGTTTTAAGTCTCGATGATATTAATCTTAAAGTTGATATTAAAGAAGACGGAAATACAATCGAAGAAAACGCAATTAAAAAAGCTGAAGAAATATACAAAGTATCAGGAATTCCCGTTATATCGGATGATACTGGATTATTTGTGGATGTTTTAAACGGTACTCCCGGCGTACATTCTTCGAGGTATGCCGGAGAAAATGCGACTTATGACGATAACTGCCGCAAACTTCTTGAGGAATTAAAACATATTCCTGAAAATTTAAGAAAGGCCAAATTTATTACTGTTGTGTGTTATTACGAAAATATAAATGTTTATTTCTTATTCGAAGGTATTTGCAGAGGGAAAATTATTACAGAGAAG
>VGWA01000038.1 GCA_016873795.1 Ignavibacteria bacterium | reverse complement strand
GAGAGATTTAAATAGGACAGATAAAGTCTTCCTGCGGTATCCGATTCCACTTTTATCATTCTTGCATAGGGGGTCGGATTACCGACAGTCGGTGAGGAAACATTATTATTGCTTACCAGAATATCCCCGCCCCAATCGGGAGTAACCGGATTAAACGGGGGTTTGCTGTCGGTATAAGCAACTCTTAAAGGCACATTATTTTCATTTGTCCTATAGAATTTTTCCGGAAATTTAGATCTTATTTCTGCGCCAATTCTGTCAGATGTCTCAACATCTCCTATTTTTCTTGCTTCCACCTGTTGTCTCCACAGTTGAGCAAATTCCGAATTATCGACAGTCTCGATATAATTCGGATTTTCTTCTTCCTGAATTTGCTGTAATGTTTGAGCAAAAGCAACAAACGGAAGGAACAAAAATAAGAGAATAACAAATAATTTTTTCATTCTTGTTTTCCTTTCATTATGTAAATTAAAAAAGATTACTTCAAACTTAAAAATAACCTATTCGGCTTTTTATTTCAAGTCTAACATAACGATATTTGCTCATAAAATTCCTCCTTACTCGACTTATTTATTAATAGATGTTTCCAAAGTATTCCCTTGCCTGCTTTCCTGCGTGACTTCTTGACTTTCGTTAGTACTATACCGCGTAGCGGTGACATCTATGTAGCATTATGAAATGATAAATACATAACCGCGTAGCGGTGACATCTATGTAGCATTATGAAATAATAAACACCTAACCGCGTAGCGGTGACATCTATGTAGCATTATGAAATGATAAATGCATAACCGCGCAGCGGTGACATCTATGTAGTACTATGAAATGATAAACACCTAACCGCGTAGCGGTGACATCTTTTTCTATCGTTCCAAAAATTTATTTTGAGAACTAAACAAATTAATTTTATTTCAATAAAATCATCCGTTTTGTTTCCGAAAATTTATCCGATGATAATCTATAGAAATAGACTCCGCTCGGTAATCCAGCAGCATCGAACCTTACAGTATGTTCCCCGGGTTTGTATTTTTTACTCGTCAGAACTGTTATCAACTTACCCGTTATATCATAAACTTTTATTTCCGCAAATCCCGAATTTAACATTCCTGACTTTAGTTTAAATTTAACATTTGTAATTGAGTTGAACGGGTTAGGAAAATTCTGGTACAGCATAAAATTCTGCGGAGTTTCTGCACTCATGAGTTTCAATCCGGTAACAATATTCTGGTTATGCAGAATAATTCCGAGCGAGCCGGCAACCCACACATAATTCGATGTTTTTGAAAAGTCCACTGCATACATGGTATTAATAGTTCTTCTCGGTTCCTGAATCCAGGTTTCTCCGCCGTTAGTAGTTTTGAACACATATCCGGATGCACAGGCAGCGACTCCGACGTCTGCATTTTTAAATTCCAGAGCCCAGACAGTCTGCGTCGGAGAGGTAATTGTATTTATCCACGTTAAACCGCCGTCGGTAGTTTTCACCGTATTTCCGCTCGAACCGCTCGCATATCCGGTTAATGCATTCACCATAGAGATGCCGTAGGTCCCCAGTCCGCTCCCGTCATATTGTTTGGTCCAGTTTTGTCCGCCATCCGAAGTTCCCCATATTTCTTCTCCCACACCGCACGTCCAGCCGATCTGGTCGGTAACAAAATCTACATCCCACAGCAGTGTTGTACCGCCGATATTGACATTAAACCAGTTATCTCCGCCGTTAGTAGTTTTGATAACATTTCCCGATTGTCCGACCGCATAACCTGTAAGCGCATTGACGAAATCAATTCCAAGCAAATCTGATGTAACATTTGTTGCAAGTGATGTCCAGTTAGTTCCGCCGTTAGTGGAGCGCAGAACAACACCGCCGTGTCCCGAGGCAAAGACAACGTTTTCGTTCACGGCGCATATATTATCGAGTTCGGTTGATATACCCGGGTTAAGTACAGTCCAGTCCCATCCTCCGTTGGTAGTTCTTCCGATAGTTCCGTTATTTCCCGCGAAGAATCCTGTCATATCGTTAACAAAGCTTATTCCGTCAATTAACTGGTTTGTAGCGCTTTTCGAAAGTTCGAACCAGTTAGTTCCGCCGTTAGTAGATTTAAACATAATTCCGTCGCTTCCGCTTGCATAAATAATATCAGCATTGGCATATCGTATATTAAAAAAATCCGAAGTATAGGAACAAATATTAGTAAGCGTCCACGTAAGTCCGGCGTTAGTGGTTTTCAACACAACTCCGGAAGCTCCGACCGCATATCCGTTATCCCCGAAGAAACTCAGATAATTCAGGTTATTGGAGGTTGTTACGCCGTAGACCGAATCCTATGAAACGCCGCCGTTAGTAGTTCTTGCGATACGTTGTCTCGCTCCGCACAGAATTCCGGTATTGGCATTAAGGAACGTAACATATCTAAGTTCATCTGTGCCGGAAACAAAAGGAGCATTAACGCTTATCCAGTTATTTCCGCCGTCGGTTGTTCTGACAATTGTTTTGCTGCTTCCGGCAATTACAACATTATCGGCATCTATCGGGTAAATACCTTTGAGTGTCTTATTAGTTACTGCAGGGTTAGTTTGCGATACCCATGTATTTCCGCCGTCGGTTGTTTTCATAATGAATCCGTAGACTCCTGCTATCCATCCGGTATTAACGTCATAAAATCCTATTGCCCATTTAGTCGTATCATTGGCAGAATTAAGCGGAAACCAGTTTACTCCGCCGTTAGTAGTTTTGAGCGGTTTATTTGTCATAGCCCCTCCGACAGCGTAACCGGTAAGAGAATTCGGAAAAGCCAGGATTTTAAACTCACGGTTATTTTCCACGTCAAACACAGTCCAGTTAGCTCCGCCGTTGGTAGTTTTGAAAACGGTGCACATCCAGTTCGAAGTACCGATAACGGTATTCGGGTCAATGATGGCGATATCATAAACATCATTCGCCTGCGGGTATGGACTCTGGACAAGCCATTGGCTATATGCATTGAAAGAAAGTATAAGAAAAAGCAGAATAAATATTTTAGTTTTCATAAGTTTGAAATTAAAGTTAAATATAAAATAAGATAATTAAAAAGGATTTAAAATGAAAAGTAAAATACGTGAAGAGTGTCGAAAACGATTAAGTTTTGATAAAATTAGTGATAAAGAAATATTAACTTTGTTTTTGCTTAAAATATTGATATTAAATAATTTAGCATTTTTCCTGAAAATCTCAAAACATCAAAAACAGGTGTTATTTACAATTTTTCCAAAACTGATATACTTTTGATATACTTTTGATATACTTTTTGAAATTATAATGTTGATTTTACAGTGTTTACAAGAACCCGATGATTATTACTTCTTGTTTAAGTTTTTCAAATTTAATTTTTGCATAGAAGGAGAGAAAATTCAATAAGAAGATAATAAACAATCGAAATAACGGGCAGGGAAATTCAGAAAAAAGTATTTCATTAAAATAAGAGGTTAACCGAATAGATTCCGGTTAACAGTTATGTCAAAGAACCGGGCAAATATAGTAAAATTTTGCAAATGATTTTCGTATTTAAAATTTTTGCATACAATTATACAAATAGAAAGAGAAGTTACCGCCGAAAGATAGCAAGTTTTTTTATACGACCGTATCGTATAGTTTGCAGTGTTTTTATACGATGGTATCGTATATAATCTTGCAAGTTAAACAGATATAAAGCAGGATGAAAGAGTAATGAATTATTTCCTTATTCTGTGAAAAAGAATTTGTGTTTTTTTATAAGACTCAATTCGTTAAAAGATACATTATGATGACAGGTAAAATGTATTTATTTATGCATTATAATGCTTATAAACAAAAACCGAAAGATTAATATATGTAATAACAATATTTTAGATGTCATCGCTCTTAACGAATTTACATTTTTTTTACCTGTGAAAGATCAAAGATAGAATTGACTGAAGTGGCGTGGAATCCGATGACGGGATGCAATAAGATATCGGATGGATTTACGAACTGTTATATGTAGAAGTTTGCAAAGAGGTTACAGGCAATCGGGATTGAGAAATATAAAAACGGATTCACACTAACGATTCATCCCGATGTACTGAAAGAACCGAAGAAATACAAAGACTCGGGATTAATTTTTATCGGTAGTATGAGTGATTTTTTTCATAAAGATATTTAATTATCATTTTTAGAGGGTGATTTGTTATTAATGTCATATAAACCATTTTTTATAAAATTTTTCCTGCCATTTCTGTTTTTTTTCCGGGCGGTCTTGACAAGCATATTGATAGTTAATAAATAAATTGCCATCTCCATTAGGAATATCTTTATTAATATCATCCTTTTTATCCAGAATAACCAGACAACAAAAATAATCCCCGGTAATTTCTTCTTTGATTTTATTCAACTTTTCAATATCCTTATTTATTTTTTTGATAAACACACTATTTGAGTCGCCATTTATCCTGCGAAACTTAATCTCAATAATCACCTTCGGTATATTAAAGCCATATCCCTTACTTGGCAATTTGAATGGTTTATTTTTCACTTCCAAAGTACTAACATCAATAATAACGATATCAGACCGCCATTTTAATGTACCTGATTGACCATACCATCTCACTTCGGTATGTATGGGGATGGATTTCGAACCGTCTTTAGTATCCTGCAGTTCATTCAAATCAGGTATTTCCGATAATTTACTCACTAAGGCACAACGTACATCGCTTTCAGTTAAATATTTATCTGGATATTGTTTAAAATCTTCAAGTAAATCACTAATTTTTTCTTTAATTGAATTTCTCATAATTTATTTATTCGCCTCACCTTCAACAATTTTAATTTCTTCTTCGGTTAACTCGTAAAGTTTATAAACCATCTGGTCAATCTGATGCTCGTATTCTTTAACCTTTGCTTGCTTGTTCGGATTATCTAAATAATCTTCATCTTTTGTTATTGAAAGAATTTCATCTACAAGGAAAATGAAGGGTTGTTGTTCTATTCGCGACGCTTTTTTTATCGGGAAAGTACGAAGTTTTTCTACACCAATATCAACACCGACACCTCTTATTTTACCATGTTTATAAAACCAATAAAGTGCAAATCTGGAATTAAGAATAGCAAGAATATATTTCAATGTATAATTTGGATTCTTCGTTATTATTATATTAGTTGATAGACCAAAATAACTAGATTCATCAATAAATGTAGCAGATAGATTCTTAAACATTACTGGTAAGACAATTTTATCATTCTCAAAATATTTTTCTTTTCGAGGCCAATGTAATTGAAACCATTTAATTGTTCCTTTCTTAGTTTCTCTCCTGTCATTCATAATCTCTTTATACTTAATAAGATGTTTTTTAATATTTGTATATCTTTCAATAGTAAAACAATTTGCCTTCGTTAAATAAAACAAAAACTTTCTATTTACATTCTTAAAATAATATTTTCCAATGTCTTTTTCATCGTAAAAGTTTCTAACAAATTTTTTCTCCTCTATAGTTAATCCACGTAACGAAGAATATTCTGTTGAAGTCAAAACAAACACGCCTTTTCCTTTTTCAAGTCCATATTTTTTAGATGCCTTTTTTGATACTTTATCTGGATTCTGAACAACTCCCTGTGAGATATCTGTAATCTCACTCAAAGAAATTGTCTCTTTTATTTTTATGTCATCCCTATCTAAATTTATTTCATTGTAATCAGAAAATATTTTTTTATTTGATAAATATTTAATCTTTAAATTTTCAGTATCTGAACCCTTATCAATATTGTTAATATCATTTTCTAACTTTTTATAGATAAATTTATCGCTATTCTTATTTTTTGCATAAACCGCCACCATGTGATGTCCAG
This sequence comes from Ignavibacteria bacterium, assembly GCA_016873795.1. Classification (GTDB taxonomy): domain Bacteria; phylum Bacteroidota; class Ignavibacteria; order Tepidaquicellales; family Tepidaquicellaceae; genus VGWA01. Next base: position 13,740 of record VGWA01000038.1, on the reverse strand, counting down.
CAACTTCATCAAAAACTTTTAGTTTTCCAATGTCTATAAAATTAGTGAACGATAATTCAGTTTTCACCCTTTGAATAAGTTTTTTAGCTCCCATACTATTCAACCAGTAACGGGAGGTTATATAGGATATTATACTATCTGTTTTTGAAATATCAATTGCTTTATGTAAAAAATAATACCAATAATCCATCTTCCCTTGATGATATTTTTTACCAAAGTCTGAATTATTAATAATTTCAAAAACAGATTTATTATCTCTTTCTTTCAAATACGGGGGATTTGCAATCACTACATCAAACCCCTTCTTTTCACGGAACACTTCAGAAAAATTAATATGCCATTCAAAGTGTTCTGTCTGTCCCGGAATTTTTAAATTTTTTAACTCTTCAATTTTAGTCTCTAATTCTTTTATCTCTTTTTTTTCTATTTTTAAGAGATTTTTATCTTCAAAAAGTTTTCCCTGTGATTTAATAAAATCAATTCTGTGTTTAATTCCCATTATTTCCTTCCTCTTATCATATTCAAAAAGTTTCAATATAAGTCCGTCTATTTGTTTTCGTTTTTCCGCTTTTTCTGTTATGGAAGTAGTATTAAACAACTCATCTTTCAACTTTTTAAGGGACTTTACTAACTGGTCCCTTTTATAGTCATGCTCCAAAAAACTTACTGAAAGTTTTTCTATTAAACTATTACCTTGCATAATTTTATAATCAAGGTTTGGCAACGGTTTTATTTGCGTTACATCTTCTTCGTCTACAACAAGTGAAAGCCAGAATCTTAGTTTTGCTATGTCTATTGCAGAAGAGTCAATGTCCACTCCGTAAAGACAGTTTTCAATGCAGTGCCGTTTGAAATTATAAATAGTTCTTTCCTTGTTTTTTGACAGGTAATTCGTCAAAACATTTCTTGCTTTTACTATTTCAAGCATCATTCCAACCGGAAAAGCACCTGAACCAACGGCGGGGTCACAGACTCTGATATTTGCCAGTTTTTCATCTATCGGTTCGGCATTGTTTTTAATATCCTCCGGTATTATGCTTTTTATTTTCATGGTTTCCTGTTTCCCGGATTTTATATTTTCTTCCTTTTGCAAAGCAGTTTTTTCATTTTCAATAAGATGTTCTCCGTGTTTGATTAATAATTCAATGTTTTCTTTTTTCGCTTTGCCTTCAAGTTCCGTTGATAAGTAATTTATTAAACTTTCCTGGCACATATAATGGACGATTTCACGAGGAGTATAATAAGCACCCTGTCCTTTTCGAAGATTTTCTTCAATCAGATTTTCAAAAACCTTACCGAGTAATTCCGGATCAAGAGCGACTTCTTTTTCAAGAGGTTCATCTTCCCGGACGGTAAAATTAAACCTGTCAAAAATATCGAGGATCCCGTTTCCAATATCTCCTTCTTTTGTCTTTTCATTATTAGAAAATAACACATCCGGAATTACTATATCAGTTTGTTTCCAGTCATAGTTATTAATCGGTTCAAACAGACCGCCGTTTAAAAATGGTATTCTGCAGTTAAAATACTTTGAGTAGGTTGTGTCTGCCTGATTTTGTCTCGGGTCGTTGAGTGTATTGTAAAATAATACTTCAAGATAATCATTAAAGAAGTTTTTCTTTTCCCGAATACATTCAGTAAATAACGAACGCAGGAAGTTTCTGTCTCCATCTCCCCAGTTTTTATCTTTTGGAACACCGAGCCAGCCCTTCTTTTGCAGAAAGTAAAGGAATACAATCTGCCCTAATAGTTTTTTAGAGAAATCGACCGTGTTAACTTTTTTCTTATCAAATTCTTCTTTCACAATTTTATCTTTTTGGGCAATTCTATCAATAGATTCCTTTAAATGTATATAAAGGTCGCGGTACTTATTAAGGAATTCTTTTGCAACTTTTTCTACGCTGAATGCTTTCTCAAGTTGTTCTAACGTGGGATTATTTATGTCATCCTGCAAGACAGGAAGTAATTGCTGTTGAGCGGTATGATTGGGTTCATTTTTACCGACCAGAAACGAATACCTGCGGGCAGGTGTGAATTCCTCTTCGCCTTTCGGTCTGCCGGTTTTAGTTTGAGTAAGTTTATATTCCATTTTTACCAGAGAGAAACGCCAGTCATCAAGTCCCGGCGAAACAAAAGCAACAACCGCCGCATCTTTCATCGTGTCGGAGCCGTATTTACCCGTCAGATATCCGGCAACAAAATTTCTTTGCATCGTTCTGGCACGTTCAATGGATGTTTCCCTATTAAGATAAACTATCAGTACATCAATTCTTTTATCTTCAGATTCATATTTGCCAACACGTTCGTATTTGCTGATATACTGCTTAAAAGTATCGGGTATATACTGACCATAATACTCAAATGATTCCGGTGAAATCTTATTAAATAGATTCTTAACGAAACCGACATATTTTTCTCTTACAAAAGGGTTTTCAAAAGTTTCTCTAATAAGGTTTATTGCAGATTGTTTATTCATAAATTTATTCTCTGTTATTTTTTTAATACTTTCCAGTAGCCGCCTTTGGCGGGACCAATACGAAGTATCCGTCCTTCATCTTTAAGTTTTTTCAAATTCCATTCAATACCGCGACGTGTTAAATTTATTTTATCCATAAGTTCTTTCTGTGTAATTTTTGGGTTATTCATAATCAGAGATAAAATTTTCTCCACAGTTTTCTCCACAGTTTTCTCCACAGTTTTCACAGCAATATCTTTCTTTGTTCTTCTAAAAATTACAGTAAAAAACGAAGTAAATTCAAATTTAGGTTTTGGTAAACCTGCATTTTTGAGCAGTCTTTTGATTTTGTTAATTCCCGTTCCCATCTTTTCTACATATTTTATTCTATGAAGAAGGTCGGCAATGTTCGGGTTTCTTAGGATACTCTTTTTACCAAAATCTTCCGGCTTCAGACCTTTTGGAAGTCCGCCAAAGTTTGAAATTTCAATCCGATTATCAAACATTTCAACCATTACATTTGAGCCCTGTTCAAAATAATCTCTATGTGCGATAGAATTTATTATTGCTTCACGAAAGGCATCGTAAGGTATTTCTGGAATCTCTTTTCTTTTGGGCGAACCGGTCATTTCATATCTAACAGGGATATGCTTTTTAAGAAAATTCATAGAATCATTTATATTGCTTACTATATCTTCGTTAAAATCTTTCCTGTCTAATATGTTAACCTTTTCGTTTCCTTTATAAAGGGCACAAGTTATCATTGTGTGACGATATATATCGTTAAGATTTTTAGCAAAGAAAAGTATGCCGGTATTGTTGAATATTAACTTACTTCCGGGTTTTTCGGCAACGCCCAAATTAATAAGTGTTGCGGATGTATTAAGTATATTAGGAATGCCTGCGAGCCGAAGAAAGTTTTCGTATTTTTTATGGTCAAAGTGTAAATTATAATCAAATTCCTGATTTGTAAGTTCATCAAACTTAATCTTACCTTCTGATTTAATAAAATCAATAATTTCATTCCTGCTGAGTTTTTGAGAGTTTGGTCCGACCCTGATATAAAAGCCGGATGAACTTTTATATGGTTTATCTTCGCCCTCCCGGACTTCAATAATCAGAATATTCCCGAACTCTTCAAACAAAATTTTTATTGCAGGTTGACAATTGTTGGCAATATCCTGAATTTGTGATTTTAATTTATTTGTAATATGGACGCCTTTTATTTCCTTTTCATCACTTATTCCGATAAATATTTTACCGCCTGATGAATTTGCAAAGGCAACAAATTCCTTATCAATGTTAGACAAAGACTCCTTAAATTCTATTCTATATCCTTCGCCCTCGCTTAAAACCAGTCGGAGTTCTTTTTTATTCATTATTTAACGGTTGATAAAGTTATCTAAATTCTCTATAACAAGAAATTAGAGATTGGTTGTTTTTATTCTTGTTTATTAATCAAATATTCAGAAAGTATTACTTCTCTCGGACCGGAAGTTTGTCCCGGCAATTCGGTTACCGGCATTGTAAGAAATGTATCGGGAACATTCTTTCTTATAATTCCATATATTTTTAAGTGATTATTTTCTTTTCCGAGTTTTTTAATAATAGTTTTAGATGTTTGTTTAGGAAGAGCTCCTTCTTCGAGGAGATTTAAAACCTTTCTTAAATAATCTTCATCATCTTCGGTAAAACCCTTCATTTTTAATATTGCTTTTATTATACCCGTTAATCTTACTTCGCTGCTTTTACCGCCTTTGGTTATAGTTTCCTGCACATCTTCAATCAACGATGACTTAAAGGAATTCTTATTTTTTTCCAAATATTTATAATACTTTTGATCGATTTTTTCCCGTTTAGTATTTTTATCTGCTTTCAATATTTCTGCAGTTTGAAAGAAGTCCAGTTCTCTTGTAGCGTCTTCGTTGCTAATAAACATTTTTCTTAATTTACCTTTTCTGAAAAAAGTCAGAACGGATTTTTTACCTGCCTGTGCCGAAGTTTCGGAATGCAAATTAAAAGAATAGAGTTTGGAGCTTCTTGATTTTTTAGGAAGCCGTTTTACTTTTTCAAATAAATCAGGTGTTTTATCTCTAATATTTCTAATCTCAGAAAGATATTTTAGTTCTGATTCTTCCTGTTCTTCTCCTTCGATTACTTCTTTAGAATTTAATCTTTTAAAAAGTTCAAACGAGGAAACTTCTTCGCCATCCGTCAGATATGCCGCATCTTCCCCGAGGATATCGTGAAAAGCCTGAAGTTTGCCAACAGCTGCTTGTTCTAACATTATTTCCTCATTAGATTGTACTGTCGGGAAAAAATTATAAATGAAAATTTTATCAAACTTTGTATCCACCCTGTTTATACGACCAACTCTTTGAATTATACGAATGGGGTTCCAGGGGATATCATAATTAATAACTACATTAGAGCGATGCAGATTAACTCCTTCAGAAAGAATATCCGTAGAAATTAATATTTTTATATTATTTTTGGGGGTTTTGCATTTAGGATCAAAGTTTTGAATTATCTTTTCTCTGACAGGAGAACCGGATTTGCTGGAAAAGGAAAGTACAGCGTCGTTATAAATACTCTTTAAGTTATGTTCAAGATATTCTGCGGTTTCCATTGATTCGGTAAAAACAATAATTTTATTATCTTTTAATATCTTTTCCGTTGATAATTTTCGTTTAAACTCCCCGATTTTAGGATCTACAGTAATATCCCCCCAAAGTGCAATGATTTCTTTGAGTATTTTTATATCATCTTTCAGGTCTTTAAGAAATTCCGGTAAAAAATCATTTTTTTTATAATCCCGTACTTTTTCTTCTTCCACTAATTTCATAATTTCATCAACATTATCTTTTTCCAAAAGATCAAATATCTTGTTAGTATATTTTTTACTTATATAAATTGTACCTTTATCAAACATATTAATAAACTGCTCATAAGAATATAAGAATCTGTTTAATGTGTTTTTAAACGCAAAGAAACTACTTTCAAGCCGCTTAACAAGCAAGACCTTCATAAATCTCCTTAAGTTACGTTGTCCGACTTCTTCTTCAGGATCAGGATGTTTTAAATACAGGAGCGGTGTATACCGTGCATATTTGAATAGTCTGATTTTTGAAATTGTTTCATTAAATATGAAGTCTGTATGTTTATCAAATTGATAATATAATTTCCTTGGCGGTTCTATTTCCGGGAATTTCAACCCTTTTTTGGTCAGATCTTTTATGAAATATTCTTTTATATCCTTTCTTGTTCTGCGTACTATCAGGTATTTCAAAACATCTTCCCTGATTTTTTTGGAGTTCTCTTTAATTATTGAGATGTATGTATCAAAGTTCTTTAATCTGTCAATTCCATCCAGTCGTTTTTGTAATAAAGAAAAGTATTTTTCCAGATTTTTCAGATTTGGAAGTGTGCTGTTTCGTCCTTTCTGAAACAATTTAATCTGGCTTAGCAGATCAAAAGGAGTATTATTCTGCGGTGTTGCGGAAACAAGGATTACCCGCTTACCCCAGCAAACCTGTTTTAGTTTCTCGTAGGTTTGTGTCGATTCATTGCGGAATCGATGGGCTTCGTCTATAAAAACATTTTTATATTCCCTATGGCTGACTATTTCAATTATTTCATCTAATTTTCCGAGTGATTCTACTGTTGCGGGAATCCGGAAATCCTGGAAAGTGTTTTCCCAATAGTCTTTAAGGATTGGTGGACAAATAATCAAATTTCGACCGTCTAACTGTTGTGCAAGCATTGCAGAGATGTAAGTTTTCCCGAGACCCACTACATCCGCAAGAAATACACCGCCATATTCCTGCAACTTGCTTTTAGCATCACTGACTGCTTCCCGTTGATACTCAAGATCCATAAAACCCTGCGGGACATAGATTGTGGTAACTTCTTCCTGGTCAATGTTTATTTTTTCTTTTAAATATTCATATAAAAATTTCAAATAGAGTTCATAAGGAGTTATATTATTGTTAAGCCATGTTCCTGTTTTAATTGTCTCAATGTATTCCTGCGAAACATCCACCGATTTTTCCCATAAATCGTTAAATGCAGAAATGGCAAATTCATAATCAGAACGATCCTTTAACTCAACATTAAATTCAAGGTTATCAAAAAGACCGGACTGAGTAAAGTTGCTTGAACCGGTTATTACTCTGCCTTTATCACGGTCTCCTTCTGCAAAGGTCATAATGTAGAGTTTGGCATGTATATTCCGGGAAGGATATGCTCTTATTTGCAGTTTCGGTTTTTTATTTATGTCGCCACTTCTTCCATTTATAAGCCATTCAATAAATTTCCGGACACTCTCTTCAACAGAAGATTTATCTTCCGATTTTTCCATCTCCTGTAAAATTTCATTAGTAAACTCTTCTTTTGTTTCTGAATGAGAAAAATCAAATTCAGTTTGAGTTCTGGATTCTTCTAATAGATCATAGGTCTGTTTGCCGGTATTTATGCCGATTAAGATCCTTATTCTTTCTATTTGTTCTAATGATTTGTATAATCGGTAAAATCCGCTTGTATAAAAATATCCGACAAGACAATCGAAGAATTTTGTATTGCTTTTTATTAAAACCTTGAACCTCTCTAAAAGGCTTGAATCAGGTTGGTTAGTTATGAATGTTAGATCAGTAGACATAATATTTTTTTCCCTCGTTTAGACTTTTAGAAGCGAATATGTGTTATCCCTTAAATTTTTCAAACCGGTTTCTTCTAAGAATTCCAGAAATCTATTAAGTAAAAACAGTTTACTTGATAGGGGAATCCCCTTTTCTTTTTGCACCGCCAGGCTTCCGGATCAATGTTTTTTTCACAAATCGTAATAGCTTTAAAAGGACCTTGCAAATGTCCTATATCATAATTATATAAAAATAAGTCATCACCAACTTTAATTTTGCGAAAATACTTATCATAATAGTTAAAATTGCTTGTACCGAAAAGTTGTCGTTCATAACATTCCTTTTCTGTTTCTGAGCTACATATAAATATAAAGCTATTCATAATTGTTAGGTTTGATGTTTTATTAAGATCTGACGTAGACGTCTGTTTTATGAGCTAAAGAGTTACTACAAATATTTCAGTATATGTATCTAAAAAATTTTTAACATGTGTTTTACATATACTAATGTAAAATAGAGTGTTTGTGTGAATTAATCAATAAGAAAAATCGTTCCGAAATTAGATGGTAAAGACTGAAAAATTTTTTGTATTACGGAGTAATTGTCTCAATAACACTAAAATATATTTCTCTTCGTATTTCAGTTTGCCGGTTTTTGTTTGGGTAAGTTTATATTCCATCTTTTTGTTTACCATACTATAATTTAGTAATTGAGTATTGAGGACTCTCCGGAAAACTGAAAGGCAGGAATGATCAAATTAGCAAGCAACAAACGGTTATGTGTTTGGAAGTAAATCCGGAAGATATAAAAGATTCCGACGAGAAGACAATAATTATTGCGACAGAACCTTTGACAGAAAACGAGGAGTGGGAAAAAATTGAGGGTTTAAAAGCTTTTGAAAACGGAGAATTTGTAAAAACATAATTTTAACAATACATTTACTGTTTTATTTAAGGGTATAACCATATAAATAACTTGCTTTATTAAGGATATATCCTTATTTTAATATAAATAAATTCAGGATATAACAATATGAATAAATTACAAAGAAAAATTTTAATCGAACAACTCGATAAAAAATTTAAGAAACTTTCAATTTTAGACGAAATTCAGATTCCGGAAAAAGGATGGATAAATACAATCAGAACCGCACTAAATATGTCTTTATCACAACTTGCTAAACGCCTGAAAAAAACAATCCCGAGTGTGAAAGAAATTGAAGAAAGAGAAGCGAATAAAAACATTACATTAAAGAAATTAATGGAAGTTGCAGAGGCTCTCGGGTTAAAATTCGTTTACGGTTTCGTTCCAAAAGAAAAATCTCTCGAGAAAAAAATTGAAAGCAGGGCTCTGCGGGTTGCCGAAAATATTGTAATGAGAACTTCACATATGATGTCGCTCGAGGAACAGCAATTAAGTAAAGATAGATTAAAGAAGGCAATTAAAGAAAGAGCAGAAAAAATAAAACAAGAAATACCGAAATATTTATGGGATTAAATATATCTTATATTGAAGGACAAACACCGATTGACGAAGATGAAAAAGAAGATCTTCTGATTAAAACTATTACTACAAGGTCTGAACTCGATGAATTTGAACAACTGAATATAGAATCAGCAGTGGAGTGGTCATTGAAACGGAAGTTTGATGTTAGTAAAATTTTAACAGATGATTTTGTAAGAGAATTACATAAAAGAATGTTTTCAAATGTATGGAAATGGGCGGGGCAATATAGAAATACAAATAAAAACCTTGGCGTTGATAAATATTTTATAAGAGAAGAACTTAAAAAACTGTTTGATGACTGTAAATACTGGATAGAAAATAAAATTTTTATTGAAGAGGAAATCGCAGTACGTTTCAGTCATCGCATTGTTTCTATTCACCCCTTCCCTAATGGAAACGGAAGACATTCGAGGTTAATTGCTGACATACTTATAAAAGAATTAGGAAAACCAGTATTCACATGGGGTGATATAACACTTACAAAAAGCGGTGAAGCCAGAACAAAATATCTGTCGGCACTTATAAATGCTGATGAAAATGATTATAGTATATTAATAAAATTTGCAAGAGAATAAAACTTTATTATAATTATAGGTTTATTAATTTCAGGATTGCTGACTGTGATTATGCTATTTTCATAAAAAACTAAAATAAAAAAACTTGTCTGATTCAAAAATCGAATGGACTGAAGTGACCTGGAACCCGACGACGGGATGCAGCAAAATTTCGGCGGGATGCACGAACTGTTATGCAGAACTGTTTGCAAAGAGGTTACAGGCAATCGGGGCTGAAAAATATAAAAACGGATTTAAATTAACTCTCCATCCCGATGTACTTATCGAACCAAAAAAATATAAAACTCCGAGAATCATTTTCGTAAGCAGTATGAGCGATGTTTTTCACAAGGACATACCGCTGTCTTTTTTGAAAAAGATATTCGAGGTAATGAACGAGACGCCGAGACACATTTATCAGGTTTTAACAAAAAGGGCGGAAAGAATGGAAAAACTTGCGGGCGAACTCAGATGGACTGAAAATATCTGGCTCGGTGTGACGGTAGAAAACGAAAAAGCAAGATACAGGATAGAACATTTAAGAAGAGTCCCCGCGAAAATAAAATTTCTCTCGATGGAACCGCTTCTTGAAGCCGTACCGGATATTAATTTAGAAGGAATAGACTGGGTAATCGTCGGGGGAGAATCGGGTCCGAAAGCAAGACCAATTAAGGAAGAATGGATATTAGAGATAAAAAATGCGTGTGAAAAATATAATGCGGCATTTTGTTTCAAGCAGTGGGGCGGATTCAATAAAAAAGCAAACGGCAGGCTCCTTCAGGGAAAAATCTACGACGCAATACCGAATCCATATACAAATCAACATAGTTTATTTTGAGTCGGTATGTGTTTTTGGGTCGTGAAGTATAAGTCCAAATAGTTTATACCTATCCAATATTTCTTTTGTTTTTTGAAGTATCGGTTCATCAGCACTATAACCTATAGCATTTAACATACTATTTTTTGATAAAAAATATTTCCTATCAACCTCATTTTAATATCACAGATTACAGAACTGGTATTGCCGAAGCAACGGATTTTTGGATAAAGGTTCAATTGTCGGCTGCCATTTGGCAATATCTTGTTGCATCTGTTTTATTTGTTTATCTAACTAAAAAGAGTTGTTTGCGTTGTGTCTGTATCCCCTTTTATCTTGTACAAATTTATCTTTTTTTCTTTTACAATTTCTATAAAATCTAATTTTTTTAAATATGCATTCAGTTTTCGTGATGTCCAGTTCAACTCAAGCTTTTTTATTAATTCTTTCGCAGTCAGTTGTTTTCCGTTAATTGCCGAACGAATTTTTGCTTCTGATAATTCCGAGGCATTTGATTCTTGAACTGTTGTAAATATATCTGGAATCCTTGCTGCATAATCTTTTGATAATTCATTTCCATCAAAGTCAACCGGAATAGCCCCTTTTTGAATAAGAATATTATTGGCATTTTTTTCGTCGATTTCAGGTTTTCTAACAAATATTTTCCTGTCCTTTCTTAATCCATCTATAACACCAGCCCAAGTACCACCTCTCTCTGATGACTCAGCAACATAGATTTCATTCGCAAGTCCGTAGATAATTGGGTTTCTTGCCATCGCTAATTCAGGTTTCCAAGGTGCTTTTGGAAAAAATATACTCAAAATTAAAACATTGCCATCTATGATTTGTTTATAATACGTTTTCAAACCAGAGTTAAAAGTCATAATACCCTGAGGTAACACTATAATACTTTGTCCTTTAAACTTGATTGCAGAATCTAATGCTTGCTTATCAACTCCTTTGGCAAAACCACTTATAACAACTTTAAATTCCTTACTCGCTAACTTGGCAATGTTCTCTGTAAATTCCAGTGATTTATAAGAAGCGTTACGAGAACCAACTATTGCAATTGATTTTTCACACATTATTTGTTTATTGCCTTTTACATATAACAAGGCAGGTGAATGAGCTGCTTTAAGGTTATCTTTTAGAGTCTTTGAATACAGAGGAGAAGTTATTGGTATCAATTCATAACCTTCGTTCATTAAAGATTCTGCTAAAAATGCATTGTTTGCCAATTCTGATTTTGCTTTCTTTAAATCCTCTACTTCTCTGTATTCAAGTCCATATTGAATTCTCCAATCATTTTCTGATAGTTGAAAAAAATCTTCAATTGTAAGTTTATTCTCATAGTAAAATTTTATTATGAGGTTATTTATCTTTAAATATCCCCATCGTGGCAAATGTGCCAAGGCTATCCAATATGCTGCCTCTTTGTTCATCTCTTTGTTCTCGTTTTTGTAATAGTTAAAACATATATTTCACCAACTTCGCCTTGTTCTTTTAATACTTTTGCTGCTGCATTTAAAGTTTCACCTGAACGATAAAGATCGTCAAAAAGAAGGATAGTTTTTGCCTGGTATCTTTTGTCAATAACGCTAAATGCATTATGCAACAATTTCTTTCTCTTTTCGTTATCATCTATTCCTTTAATCTGAAAAGTTTGTGCTGTTTTTATAAGATAACCGCTATCAGTTGGTATTTGAGTTAATTCGCTTATTGCGTTTGAAATTGTTATAACAGGTTGAAACTGACGTTTCACATCTGAAGGTGGTACAGGAATAATTACATCAACATTATGAAATTCACTTTTGATGAAACTTGAAGCAGTTTCTGAAATTTCTTTAATCACTGTTTTGTTCCTTCTGTATTTTAATTTGTATAGAGCCTCGCCTATTTTTGTTCGAACTGTTTCAAATCTTCCATCAGAAGTTAACCTACTTGAAATGGTATGGTAATCAAGAGAGAATCCTGAATAAAATTCATCTTTTAGTTGTAATGAAATTCCTGATTTAGCTTTTAATGAAGATCGGCTAAAATCTATATACTGTTCACAAATAAAACCTTCACCATGATAGGAATATCTCAGAACATGAGTTGAGTCGTCAAAATTAAATAGTGTATCAATCTTATTATCTTCTAAAGATGGCAAACAATAGAAAAAGTCAAGTTTTCTTTTCTTGAGAATTTCATCTTTATAATAAAAGTAAACTCCACCAAACTCATCCTTCATAATAAGGTATGTATTTGTAACAAGAATATTTGAAGAAAAAGAAATAAAATAACCACCACTCCATTTGTTGCTCTCCGACAATTCATCAAAGGATTCATAATAGAATGGTAAAATTTTCCCAGAATCTATATAAAATAAATAACTATCACCTTCACCGTATCCATAGCCTGAATTGTTATAAAACATTAATAAGATGTTATCATTTAGAAATACACCCTGCCCTAGTAGAGACTTCAAAAAGATAAGGTCTTTATTTTTGTTATAATATATTTTACATACTTCAGTCTCCAAATCAAAGATGCAGGTATAATTACCATTGGGTGTGGTAATCATTTTGATTCTATTTGATTCTAAAATACAACTCATACTAAGTCACCTCCTACTGTTCTTGCGATTACTAAAGGTGCAATTTTTAAAGCACCTAAATTACTTAAATATCTTCCAATTTCTTTAATAGTTGCACCACTATCAAAAATGTCATCAATTAATAAAATGGATTTCCCCCTCACTTCATCAGGTGTTCTAATTAAAAATGCATCTTTAACATTGTCGGATTTTAAATAACCGTTTTCAAAAACTTTTTGCTCAGAAGTTGTTCTTTGCTTTACTAAATTATGTGAGATTGGGAATTTCAATACTTGTGATACCTTTACTGCAAAGTTCTTTACTAACTCACCCGATTTTGTAGGTGGAACATAAAGAATTAAATCAAATTTCTCCTGTCCATATTTTTTACGAAATGCTTTGAGAATTAGTCTCAAAAGGAAATCAGGGAAATCTCCACCATTTTCGTATTTGCTACGATGCAATGCACTACCTACATTTGAAACACCGTAATAGGAAGCTGCAACCCCATTTATTAAGTTTGTTCCTCTTGTTTCAACTTCTAGGACAGGAAAATAATCCTCTCGAAATTCTTGTAACTTTTGTGACCATTCATCATTAACTGATACAATGATTTTTTTCAATCCAGTATTATCACAATTATTATAAGAATGAGTTGATGAATCACCCAAATAATCGCATAAGTATTTCATGCGTGATTGAGTTGTTTCAACATATTCAATCATCTTTTCTAAATCACGAGTTTTACTTGCACGTAATTCTTCAAAGGCTTTTGTATTTAGTTGTGGTGCTCCTGTAATATATTCAAACTTTTTGCTTCGACCGACTGTAACTTCTCGAATGATTTTTTGTTCCATCAGGTCGGCTTTAATAACTCTTATTTGAGTCTGCTTCAAATTTGTTCTTTTCATCAAATCGCGTTCACCAAGCATTTCGCTTTTTACTGCTGTAATTACCTTTTCATACTTTGAAATTGCAGGTCTTCCTCCCTCAATAAATGCTTCAGGCAGTTTTTTATCTTCGGGATTATAGAAAAGTATAATATACGAAGGTTGATTGTCTCTTCCTGCTCTTCCTATTTCCTGATAGTAATGAATAGGTGATTGCGGTATTTGAGTATGAATAATAAATCGAATGTCTGGCTTATCAATACCCATTCCAAGTGCATTAGTTGAGATAACGCATTTCCATTG
>VGWA01000037.1 GCA_016873795.1 Ignavibacteria bacterium | reverse complement strand
TTGATGAAGCTGTAATTAAGACTTTTGTAGTTTGGGGGTGGACGTTTGTAGTCTGGGATTTTTTTAAAACTACAAAAGTCTGATTAACTTTTCTTCGGGATGTTAATGCCTACTAATATATAACTTATCTTAAATTATTCGTCAGTAACTAAGACTTTTGTAGTCTGATGTCGGACTTTTGTAGTCTGATGTTTGGAAAACTACAAAAGTCTGAAAAACTATTCTTAGAAATATTAATGCCTACTAATATATAACTTCACTTAAATTATTCGGTGGCAACTAAGACTTTTGTAGTCTGAGGGTTCTTAAAACTACAAAAGTCTGAAAAAATTTTCTTCGGGATGTTAATGCCTACTAATATATAACTTCACATAAATCATTCGGCTGCAACTAAGACTTTTGTAGTCTGGGGTTGGAAAACTACAAAAGTCTGAAAAACTTTTCTTCAGGATGTTAAAATTTTTTTAAAACTACAAAAGTCTGAAAAACTATTCTTCGGGATGTTAATGCCTACTAATATATAACTTATCTTAAATTATTCGGCAGTAACTAAGACTTTTGTAGTCTAGGGTGGACTTTTGTAGTCTGAAAAAAAAATCACAATTAATAGCATTATTTCTTAGAAAATTTTGTTATATATTTATAGATTATTTTAAATAATTCTCATAAGTTATTATGCTAAAAAATATAATTTTAACCTTTTTTGTTATTATAATCTTCATTCTTCCCCTGACCGCCCAGGATCTCCCCCGTCATATGACAGATTATGAAAAAGAGTTGATAAAGACCTATATTCCCCCGACAGGAAAAGACATAAACCCGCCTTCCGGTCCGGTCAGAACAATGGCTGAGTGGGAAGAGCTTCAGGGAACGCTTATAACATGGACAAGTTACCAGTCAATACTGGCACAGATTGTGGATTATGCACAGGATGAAGGACTTGTGTTCATTGTCTGCTCCGACTCCAATTCGGTGAAAAGTTCACTCACATCATACGGTGTACCGCTTGTTAATCTCAGGTTTCTCATAACATCCTATAATTCGGTCTGGTGCAGGGACTACGGTCCGTGGTGTGCTTATTCGATTGCAGGCGACAGTCTGAAACTGATAGACTGGGTCTATAACAGACCGAGGCCGCTGGACGACGCTATTCCGGTTTTTGTAGCCAGTTATCTCGGCGTACCGATACATCAGACAACGACAAATCCCAACAAGCTGACAGCCACAGGGGGAAATTTCATGGTAGACGGAAGCAATACGGGATTTTCATCTAAACTTATTCTCTCAGAAAATTCGTCTCTTACATCGGCTCAGATAGATACTATAATGAAAAAGTATATGGGACTGAACAGGTACGTTAAAATGGACGTTTTACCATACGACGGAATCCATCATATAGACATGCATATGAAACTCCTTGATGAAGAGACTTTACTCGTAGGCCAGTATCCCGCAGGTGTAGCCGACGGACCGCAAATCGAATTAAATATTCAGTACATACAAAACAACTTTCTTACATGCCACGGCAGACCCTACCGCATTGTCCGTATTCCGATGCCGCCGAGTTCCAGCGGACAATATCCTCCGAATTCATCTTATTACACTTACACAAATTCAACTTTCGTAAATAAAACCTGCATTGTACCTACATACGGTTTTTCTCAGGATACAACAGCACTCAGGATTTACAGGGAAAATCTTCCCGGCTACAGAGTCATGGGAATCAACTGCAACAGTATAATTGGCGCTTCAGGCGCAATACACTGCATTACGAAAGAAATCGGAGTCTATGACCCTGTTTTCATTTCTCATCCGTACCTCAGGAATACAAACAATACAACGACTCCATACGAAGTTAAAGCATACATAAAAACCAGAAGCGGTGTATCCAGCGCTGCATGCTACTGGACTACAGACACGACACAGGGTTTCGCACAAATTAACATGACATTAAGCGCCGACACTTTCCGTTGTACAATACCCGCACAGCCGCTCGGTACAAATATTTACTACTACATATCCGCCACATCAAACAGCGGAAGAACGGTAAACAAACCGATTACTGCACCCGTCGGTTTCCTTAAATTTAAAATTGATAATACATCGGGTACTGCAAATAACAATTACGTACCTGTTAATTATGAATTATGGCAAAACTTTCCGAATCCTTTCAATCCGGTAACAAAAATAAATTTCTCAATTCCCAAAAACGAATTTGTAACTTTAAAAGTATATGACATCACCGGCAGAATCGTCAGTACTCTGGTTAATGAGTTTAAAACCGAAGGAATCCATACTGCAGAATTCAGTGCAGAGAATCTTTCCACAGGAATATTTTTCTACGAGTTAATAGCCGGCGATTTCAAATCAGTCAGGAAAATGATATTAATTAAATAGAATTAAATATATGAAATCAAAATTCGTTGCGGTAATTATTTTTATTATATTTCTCTTCGGAATCTATCAAATCCCATATGCACAGTCACAACGAATACTATTATTCGAAGAAGGAACAAGCTGCAACTGCGGACCCTGTGCCCAGAGCAATCCGATATTCGACGGATGGCTTGCCAACCATACTTCAAACACTCAGGCAATTAAATATCATCCGAATTTCGGTGCCGACCCGATGTATCTAGCCAATCCGACACAAATCAATGAAAGAATCTCCTACATGGGTATGTACGCCTGGCCAACCGTGGATGCGGACGGTTTAATCCATGACTGCTGCTGGCCATTCACCGTTCCCTGTTTTGACGGAATACTTGCGACCAGAATGGCTGTTCCTACGCCGATTCAGGTTTCCGTTACCGACGCAAGAATTCCGGGTGATTCCATACACTCAACAATCGTACTGAACCTCGCTTCAAACCTCCCGGCAGGTAACTATAAACTAAGAGTAATGGCAGTTGAAGGAAAAGTTGTGTATGCTACTCCTCCGGGTTCGAACGGAGAGACTATCTTCTATCAGGTGTTCAGATGGGCTTACCCGAACACTACCGGCATAGACGCTCCCACAACTGCAGGTACTCATACATTTCATTATACATATAAAAGATTATCGAACTGGGTTGATACTTCTATCTACACAGTAGCTTTCGTTCAAAACGATGTCAATAAAGAAGTCATAAACTCAGGCAGAGGTTACTACATCCCGACCTCCGTTACCGGAAATAATCCCTCTATCCCTTCTAAATATGCATTACACCAGAATTATCCCAACCCGTTTAATCCTGCTACAAAAATTTCATACGACATCCCCGTATCGGGTGAAGTAAGTTTAAAAATTTATGATATGCTTGGAAAATCGGTCGCCACACTCGTCAACGGTTTTGTTCCAGCAGGAAAATACGAATATGTATTTAACGCATCGAATCTGCCGACCGGAATCTATATGTATGAACTAAATACAGGTAACTTTTCGGAAACGAAAAAAATGCTGTTAATAAAATAACAGTAACGAATATTTTAATACGAATTTCATACTTTCTTAAATAAAAATACAAAAGTCTTATTTAATAAATCAGATTTTTATAAACAAAATAAAATTAGTAAAAATGAAAGACAAAATCCTTATTATACCTATCATTCTTTTATCGTTTATTTTCTTTTCGTTTATTATCCCGGGCGATAAAACACAAATTCAAAATACATCTGCAGTTGTACTGCAATTTATAACAGTTAACGGTTACGGAAATAATCTATACATTGATAACGTAACGGCAGGTGTTCCGAATCAATATGATATAGCTGCTTTATCAATAGACAATATAGCAAAAGACACGACTTATTCACCATACGGGAATACAAGTTTTAAAATCACCCCGAAAACGACCTTCATTAACATAGGGACAGAAAACATAACAAGTTCATTCAATGTTTCTCTCGAAGTAAGTCCGGGCGGTTATACAAGTACGAAATCCATATCAAATTTAAATTCAAAAACACTTTCGGATGTAGTATTTGACAGTCTGACAGTAGCACCAAACATGCAATACACTGCGACTTTATACTGTTCTCTTTCAAACGACGAAGATAGGACAAACGATACAATCCGAATGAATTATGTTCTTCTTCCCGGCAAATCGGTTTTGTTTCAGGCGTTCACAAGTTCCACCTGCGGACCTTGTGCAGCCAACAATCCCGCACTGGACGAGTATATAGCTCAAAGATTTCTTGCAATCGTTCCGATTAAATACCACGTCTGGTGGCCCGCGCCGGGCAATGACCCGATGTTTCTCGAAAACACCGGACAAATACAATTTCTTACAAATTATGCAGGCATCTCCGCAGTCCCGACTCTTAAAGTCGAAGGTATTCTTACTCAGGTCAGCAATTACGGATATAACACTTTAAACCCGCTGTTTATGCAGAGAGTAACAATTGCCCCGAAAATCAGATTAAACGTAACAGACACAAGAATCCCGGGCGACTCAATCAGAGCAGATATTACAGTAAATATCGATACTGCCCTTGCAGCAGGCAATTACTATCTGAGAGTCGAGGCAATAGAGCGCTCGATTACATATACAACCGCACCAGGCTCTAACGGGGAAAAAGTATTCTTCGATGTATTCAGAAGGGCATACCCGGATTCAATGGGAATACTGATTCCAACGGCAGCAGGCACTTATAATTATCAGGTAACTTATTATAAAAAATCCAATTGGGCTGACAGCAACATTTATACGGCTGTATATGTTCAGAATCATTCAACAAAGGAAGTACTGAATTCGGCAAAATCATTAATGGAAATGGTAGTAACCGATAATATTAATTTTTCTTCAAAAAATCCGAATGCGGTATATTATAATCCTGTATTAATAAAAGGCGAACAGGTAAATTATACAGACAGAGGAATATTCAACCTGGAAATGCTCGAAGGGGCATTCCCTCCTGCCGGCTGGACAATTTACAATCCTGACGGCGGAATTACGTTCACTCAATCGGGAAGTGCCAACGGTAAAAGTTATCCGGGAAAGAAATCCGTTTATATGAATTTTTATAGTTATTCTTCTCAGGGACAATATGATTCGATGAAAACAAAAACGTATACGAATCTCAATATGCAGACCGATACGTTAAAATTCGATTATGCTTATGCTCAGTATCCCGGTTATTCAGACAGACTTATTGTGAAAGTTTCGACTGACGGCGGAGCGACATTCCCGTTTACTATATTCGATAAAACCGGTCCTGACCTTGCTACTGCACCGGCAACAACATCAGGATTCATACCTGCAGATACATCGCAATGGAGAACAATTGCGTATCCGTTGAGCAATATATCATTTATAAATCCTGTGTCCACGGAAATTCCGCTAAGATTCGAATTAAAACAAAATTACCCGAATCCGTTTAATCCGGTTACGACAATAAATTTCTCGATACCAAAAAATTCCGCAGTCAGATTGAGAGTGTATGACATTCTCGGCAAAGAAATGAAAAATTTAAATTATTCGAATCTGAATGCCGGAGTATATAATATAACACTCGATATGTCCGGTATGAACAGCGGAGTTTATTTTTATTCACTCGAGGCAGGAAGTTACAAGGACATCAAAAAAATGATTCTGGTCAAATAGCAGCGCAGCCGTGACACTTTTGTTTTAAAACTACAAAAGTCTGTTATAAAACTACAAAAGTCTGTTATGGCATTTTGAATACATCAATTTGCAGTTTAGAATTAATACCCTAAATAAATTTTGACGGGCAATGAAGACTTTTGTAGTCTGAAGTGTTAGAAAACTACAAAAGTAATTTAGAAAACTACAAAAGTCTGTTATGGTATTTTGAATACATCAATTTGCAGTTTAGAATTAATCCCCTAAATAAATTTCAACGGATAATAAAGACTTTTGTAGTCTGAAGTGTTAGAAAACTACAAAAGTCTGTTATGGCATTTTGAATAAATCAATTTGCAGTTTAGAATTAATCCCCTAAATAAATTTCAACGGATAATAAAGACTTTTGTAGTTTGAAGTGTTAGAAAACTACAAAAGTCTGTTATGGTATTTTGAATACATCAATTTGCAGTTTAGAATTAATCCCCTAAATAAATTTCAACGGGTAATAAAGACTTTTGTAGTTTGAATATAATGAAGACTTTTGTAGTCTGAAGTATTTTAAAACTACAAAAGTCTATTATGGCATTTTGAATACATCAATTTGCAGTTTAGAATTAATCCTCTAAATAAATTTTGACGGATAATGAAGACTTTTGTAGTCTGAAGTATTTTAAAACTACAAAAGTCTATTATGGTATTTTGAATACATCAATTTGCAGTTTAGAATTAATACCCTAAATAAATTTTGACGGGTAATGAAGACTTTTGTAGTCTTGATAAAAAATAAATTTTAACGAGTAATGAAGACTTTTGTAGTCTGAATAAAAATAAAGACTTTTGTAGTTTGAATATAATAAAGACTTTTGTAGTCTGAGGTGTTTTTAAAACTACAAAAGTCTGGGCAGGTATTTCGAATATATTAAAATGGTTTATTAGTATTAGTTATTTTAATTAATTTGACGGGTAATGAAGACTTTTGTAGTCTGAGGTGTTTTAAAACTACAAAAGTAATTTAGAAAACTACAAAAGTCTGGGCAGGTATTTCGAATATATTAAAATGATTTATTAGTATTAATTATTTTAATAAATTTTGACGGGTAATCAAAGACTTTTGTAGTCTGGATGAAATGAAGACTTTTGTAGTCTGAATGAAAGTTTTAAATTTTTAATTGTGCTGCTTCACCTGTGAGTGTAAAATCCCTTATCTTCCCTTCGACAACCTTGAAATTAACTTCAAGCACACTTCCCGAGCGTGTGTTGAACCTGAAGGGTGGTTTAATTTTCTTCACAAAATACGCTGCAACGGCAGCGGACAATGCACCCGTCCCGCAGGATAATGTCTCTCCTTCTACTCCCCGTTCGTACGACCTAATCGACAGAACCGAATTCTCACCCGGTTCGATTTTCACAAAATTTACATTTGCTCCTTCAGGCATTAAATCCTTATGCATTCTGACATTCCTACCCCATTCGATTATTTTAATATCGTCGAGAGATTTTACTTCCGGACTTTTTATGTCATCAATAAAAATCACAATATGCGGACTGCCTACATCAACAAATGACATATTAAGCATCTGCCACCATTCATCGAAATTCACTTTTAAACTGAAATTCAATCTGATTTTAGCAGGCAGATAAAACTGAACCGATATTCTGCCGTCATCATTCAATATGCCTTTATAAATCTTCCCGACAGCTTCCAATAAAATAATTTTCTTACCTGAAATTTTATTATCAAGCAGATACCTCATCGTACACCGCAGTCCGTTTCCGCACAATGCATTCCCCGTCCCGTCCCTGTTAAAATAATTCATATGAAAATCCGCTATATCGGAATCCTCGACAAATATCACCCCGTCATAAAATTTTTCGCTGTCCTCAGAAGTCATTTCCAGAACCGTATTCTTATAATCCGAAATTCCGCCTTTTCTGTTATCGGCAATAATAAACCTATTCCCTGCCCCGGCATACGATTTCAAGTTTAAATCAACTTTATTTTTCATTACTGTTTTCTTCATTGTCATTAAAATGCTCCTCGTGTATTAGTCTGTTTTGTCACTCTGATATCTCGGAGTTCCGGAGCTTTTATTCTTATTTCCAGGCGGAATCCCCTGTAAAATCCCGTAGGATACCAGCTGAAGTTTGCTTCCCACGAACTTAAATCTCTGTATACCGTTATATATGGTGCAGTAACGAGTCTGTTAACAAAATCATATCCGGCAGAAAATGAAAATTTCCACTTTTGGGCTATCGAAAATGACAGACTGCCGCTCAAATTCGAACTCCTGAAAATACTCGAAGGATTAGGTCGGTTTTCCGAATAGTTATAATTCAGACCGCCTGATACTGGAATGTTAAAATCCACTTCATCGTCATCTCTTTGCATTATTGATTTCTTTCTCAACACTTCTATCGAATCCAGCTGCCGTTGTCTCATTTCCATTTCTTCGGGTGTAATTACTTCTTTCTCTTGTCCTCTGGGTCTTTCTTCGATTCCCAAATTCAACGGGGCTCTGCTGCCGAAAATTCCGATATTCGAAATATCAAATCCGAAAGCGGTCGATATATTTATATTAAACGAAGTCATATCCGCCAGGCGTCTATCTTCATTCCACAAAAATTTATTTACTCTTCTTCCTGACGCAAAGTCATACTTATACAAATTAAACGACGCACCTCCTGAAATATTTAACAAATTACCTACCTGTGTTCTGAAATCCGCTCTGATTTCCGACCACTTCAGCGAGTCTGCGGCAAAATTATAATTTGCTCCGAGATTAAAGTTAATCAACTGGAATTTATTTTCGAGCGTATCGTTTATCAGAGTCTTCATTTCGAGTAAATTGCCAAGAGACATCGATATTGCCTGGCTTTCTCCCATCGGTGCACCGCCGAATACCTGATTTTCGAATATCGAATATTTTATTTTATTTCCGCGTGCATCGTAATAACTGTTGTAATAACCCCACTTCTCATCCGAGAAATCGGGAATATACACATAAGATACCGAAGGAGTTATCGTGTGTCTGATTGCTTCCACTCCGAGAATTCTCGGAGAAAATATACCGACGAATTTCGTATTCATCGATACACCCGTAGAGAAATATCTTACGAATTTAAATGCCTTGTTATTATTCACCGTAACGGTGCTGTCAAGCGGATTGAAATATTTCGTAACATAACTGTCATACCATAATTCCGTGTAATAAAAATACGGTCTGATGTTAAAATACTTAAATACCGGAGCAAAATTTATATTCAGATTGTTTTTCACTCCGTATTTTGTATCCCGTACCGTGCTGTCGATTCCCGCATAAGACGGGATTGTACGTTTCGTTCTGTTATTAAGGAACTGTCCGTTATACGAAAATGACAAATATTCATAAAGTTTCCCGCCCGTACCCGAAGTAAATCCTCTGCTGAACGGATATGTTTCCGTGACGGTGAAAGTCAGGGAAGGAAGTCTTTCGGTTATGTCTCCGTTTTGCAGATTCTGGTCGCGGTAGTAGTTAAGCGTCATCGAAAACGGAGTTTCTTCCCAGAATTTCGACAGCGTAAAATTCGAAACAACATTCTGTCTTAGCAAGTCGCTCAGGTTATTAGTAGAATTATCGTAATAGCTCTTTCCGCTGACAAACGACAGATTGGCATCTATTCTCATTGTAGGGGTAATCTGATGGAAATGAGTAAGTCCGAACTGCCACTGGTCGGAAGTATATTTATCCTTATCTTTCGATTCACCCATTCTGATACGGGAATAACCTCCTTCGAGTGCTCCTGTAAACTTATATCTCACTGCATATCTATACATCGCATTAAAGTCCAGTCTGCCTTTTGAAAACCAGCTACCGGTTAAGGCTAAATCCATATAATCGTTCATTGCCCAGAAGTACCCGAGTTTAGCTATATAGACTCCGTAAGTTCCGTCGTCTCCGTACGTAGGGACTATCAGTCCCGACTGTCTTCCGCTGCGGTTAGGCAGAACGGCAAACGGTATCCAGAATACGGGCACTCCTTCAATATACAGAAAGACCGATTGGGCAATTACAACATCTTTAGGAATTATTTTCATCTTCGGCGAATAGAAATAATATTCAGGGTCAACTTTATCAGTCGATGTAGTATATAATCCGTTTTTTACGAAATACACTTCAGGAGTTACTTTCTTTATTTTTTCTCCGAAATAATAGCCGACGTCGGCATCAGAATATCCCATCGAAACGCTTCCCTGCTTCGTTTTGAAATTGTATAACAACCTTATACCCTCGTATTTATCGGTTCCCTGCACCATTATAGGTTTCTGAACAAAAAGATTTTCATCTGCAGAATCAGGCAACCCGAACGCATCGAGCAGTTGTTTTTCCTGGTCTATAACTATTATACCCGAATTCAGTTTTAAATCCTTGAAAACAACTTCGGCATTATCGAACAAATAGAGTTTTTTATTTTTAATATCGAATACAGCCGAATCAACCGCCGTATAATTAATTATATCGTCAATATCCGATTTACTTTTTTTCAGTGTATCTGTTTTCAGTGTATCGCGCACGACGGAAGTATCCCGTGAGATCAGAGTATCCTTCCCTATATCCTGCGAATACGAATCGTTAAGGACGGCAGCAACAAACAATATTAACAAAATACAATATTTCAAAACGAATATTTTTTCAATCGACGACTACTTCATTTGAAAGTTCATTCACGTCGCCGGGTTTAATCGGAAAATCCGCTGCAAGGACTTTTCCTACTTCCTTCAGGCAGTGGATTACGCCTTCTCTGTAATTGCCTTCGGCAAAGTAGCGGCACATTTCCGCGGAAATTTCGTCCCATTTTTCCTGTTTAATTTTTGAATTAATCCCTTCATCTGCAACTATTTCGAATTTTCTTTCTTTGAAAAGTATGAAAACGAGAACGCCTGTTTTATCTGCTGTTTTGTGCATTTTTAATTTATGAAATTCCAGCAGTGCCAGTTCTCTCGGAGTTTTTTTCCTGACTGCAAGTCCTCGTTTCAATTTAAAACACACACGTATTTCGCCCGATGTATGTTTTTCGATTGATGCAATCTCGTCACGGATTGCATTCAGGTCGTTTTTAGACACGAGTTTATAAAATTTCTCCATAGAAATAATTTATTATTAAAAAGACTCACCAGCTTCCCCCGGCACCGCCGCCGCCGAACGATCCTCCTCCGCCTGAAAATCCCCCGCCCGAGAATCCGCCCGAGCTGCCGCCGAATCCGCTCCAGAATCCGCCTCCGCTCCAGTATGAACTTTTTCTGCCTGTAATAATTCTCGAACCGAATCCGAATATACTTCTGAAAAAAGAAAACACAAATATAAACGCAAATAGTACCAGGAATATAAAAACAAAAAACGGAACTCCGAGACAGAATCCTTTTTCTTTCGATTCTTTCTGTATTTCGGAAAATTCTCCTACAGCGACATTCATCATATCATTGACGGCAAAATCAATTCCTTCATAGTATTTTCCGTTTTTAAACCGCGGAGTGATTTCCCGTTTAACCAGCAAATGGCAGTATGCATCGGTCAAGAGCGGTTCAAGTCCGTACCCGACCGTTATCCAGATTTTCCTGTCTTCATAAGCAATCAGCATAAGCACACCGTTATTTTTATCTTTTCTGCCGATTTTATTTGCCTCCGCAATTTCCCAAGCCAGGTCGGAGATTTCTCTCCCTTTCAGATTATTTATGATATACACGACAATCTGGGTAGTAGTTCTTTTATCAAAATCCTTCAGTTTACTTATCAGATTTTCCCTCTGAGTCAGTGTCAGGAGATTGACTTCATCCACGACATAATTTTTAATTTTAACGTCTTTACCCTGTATTTGCCCGTTTTCATTTTGAGCATAAGAGGATAGAGAAACAGTCAAAGCAATAGATAAAACTATAAAAAATAATATATTTTTCATGACCGTAAATTTATAAAAACATAATTAACTTAAACATAAAAAAAAAGCGATTTGGAAAGCCAAACCGCTTCTGAATTTGCAAGAAATTTTCATTAACCTCCTGCCGATATCACAATATCTTTATCAGGTTGTTCCATAGGCAGGAACGTATATCTGCGTTCAATTTTTGACCTGTTAATTTCGTCCAGCACGTCAATCATTTTTTCGTATTTCATTTTTCTGTCGAATTTCAGTAAAATCATCAAATCGTTATTCGCATTATAGATTTGCTCCAGTTTCGGTTTCATTTTTTCAAACACGATAAGTTCCGGTCTCTGTTCCGTTCCGTCAGAATTTCCTTTCGAAAAATAGATATTACCTTTATCCGAAACTCTGATAAACAGAACATTTCCCATATCCACTTTTACTTTATCTTCTTCTTTTCCTCTCGGCAGATTAATCTGCATAACCTGAGGAGCAGACAAAGTAGTCGTCAAAATAAAAAACGTAAGAAGCAACATAATGACGTCAACCATAGGTGTCATATCGATATGCACACCGGTTTTGACTTTAGATTTTTTCTTTTTTCCGCGTCCGCCTCCGGTTTCCGGGGCATCGAAACCGCCACCAGCCATGATTAAATACTCCTGTTTTTAAAAATTATTAATTATATTTTATTTTATTATTCTTCCTGTGCTTCTTTTTCGGATTCAATAATCGTAACAAGCGAGAATCTTGTATTTCTGGTCTCTTTCAGAGCTGCCATTAAATCCTCAATTACTCCGAATTCGGCATTTCTATCTCCTTTGACAACGATTCTGAAATCCGATTTTCCTTCGGTCATATTCTTTAAAGTCAATCTTAAATCGATAAGCGTTTTTTCGAATGATTCACGGTTTAGCAGTTTGACTATTCTAACCGAGCCGCCGGTTTCCAGTCTGTAAGCACCTTCTACTTCGGGTGCGGGAGAAATTTGTTTACTAGTCTGCGAAGTAGAATCCACATGCCACAGTCCCATTCCGAATTTATTGCCGAACACTTTTTCCCTTACGTTATAATTATCCACATCCACAAAAACATCGCCGTCCGTATCTATAAGTATTGTCATTACGTCTTCGGCGGGTATTTTAACGGAGTCTGTATTAACCGATTTCGGAAGATTAACACTAACCGCTTCCGATTCAGCCGCTTTGAAAGTTGCAGTCAGCATAAAAAACGTAAGAAGCAACATAATAACGTCAACCATCGGAGTCATATCAATTTTCACACCGGATCTCTTTTTTGCTTTTGGTATTTTCATATCTAAATCATTTTAAAGTTTTTCGTAATTTATTACTTAGACCTGAGCGCAAGAATTTGCAGCAAATTATACGAAGCTTCGTCAATCATATACGTAATGTTTCCTACTTTTGTAACATAGTAATTATAGGAAATTGTTCCCACGATGGCGCCGAATAATCCGCCTGCTGTATTAATAAGTGCTTCCGAAATACCGAGTGATAATTCAGCCGCATTCGGTGTTCCTGCGGTAGCAAGTGCCTGGAATGCACGAATCATACCCAACACCGTTCCGAATAATCCGACGAGTACCGATACCGATGCAATAGTAGATAATGCCACAAGGTTTTTTTCGAGAAGCGGAATTTCGAGCAGTAATGCTTCTTCGATTGCTCTGGATACTTCTCCCATTTTCTTTTCGGCATCCATGCTCTGATCCATCACAAGCACCTGATATCTCTCCAGTCCCTGTTTAAGGATATTCGCAATCGAACCTTTCTGTTTATCGCACCTCGACAGTGCAGATTCGATATTTCCGTCTTTAAGGTCGATTTGAACACTTTTCAAAAATGTTTCTATCTGACCTTTACCTTTTGCTTTTGAAAGTGACAATGACCTTTCAATCGTAAATGTGATAACCATAATACTAAGTGTCATAAGAATAACAACGATAGGTCCTCCTTTATAAACAGCTCCCAGCATATTTTCCGGTGCGTTATTAATATTCTGTCCTTTGAAGTTTACCGGGTTTCCGAACCACAACATAAAAATTAACAATGAAGCTACAAATGCCAGGATAATGAGAACTGTCACAAAATACGCATTTTTCATTTTAATTAACCTCCGATTTGGTTTTAGTTATTAATTGATTTTATATTTATTAAATAAAACTTACAATGGCTTCCTGCTGAGAATGATAAGCATCGAAAATGAGTGAGAGTTTGGTAATCACAAACAGGTTTTGCAGGTTTTTATTCAGCTGGCACAGTTTGATTTTTCCTTCTCTCTTTGTATAATTTGTATGAGCGGAAATCAACACACCGAGTGCGGTACTGTTCAGATAGACCACACCGCCAAGGTCAATAATAAGTTTTTTATTTCCTTCCTCGCTTATTTTTTTTATAGTATCGCGCAATTCGTCCGTTTCGTCGCCGCCGACAAAATTTCCTTTAAGTTCGAGAACGATTAAATCTTTCTCTTTAAACTCCGTAATCTTAATTTTTGTTGCCATAATTTTTATATATTTAAATTGTAAAAATAATTCTATTAATATTAAATATCAACTAATTAAATAATATATTTTCGCAAGGATATTCCGCATTCAGTCTTATACGATAATATCCTTAAATTTTAGCAATTTCGTTCAAAATATTCTCATTAATTTTTTCTATTTCCCCTACTCCGTTAATTTTCAATATTTTCACTTTTCCTTCGAAAAAATCGATCACCGGATTGGACGATCTTTCGTAAACATGAAGTCTGTTTCTTACAGACGATTCGGTATCATCGCTGCGACCACGGCTCATCAATCTTTTCACGAGTTCTTCTTCATTTGCAGTAAGTGAAACTACTATTACATCCAGGAAATTTAATTCTTTAAAAATCTCCATAAGTGCTTCTGCCTGTTTAACCGTACGCGGAAATCCGTCCAGTATAAAGCCGTTTTTCAAGTCATTTTTACCCAGCACATCCCTGACGATGCCTATCATTATTTCATCCGAAACAAGGTCGCCTCTGTCCATTATTTCTTTAGCTTTTTTTCCCAGTTCCGTACCTTCCGCCGCAGCATTTCTGAGCATTTCTCCGGTTGAAAGATGAAACAGGTTCAACTTCCCGGCTACCAATTGTGCCTGTGTTCCTTTCCCCGCACCCGGAGGACCGAAAATTATTAACCGATACATAAAATTCATTCCTTTCTTTTTGCCGCAAGTTGTCCGCAGGCAGCGTTTATATCTATTCCGCTGCTCTCCCGCAGATTTACAGTTACTTTCAGCGATTTTAATTTTTCTATAAAATCCTTTAATTCCTTATTATAATATGATTCTTTATAAAATTCCGGATTATTGTTTATAATATCCGACATTATATTTTCTTTTTTTATCTTAACCGGATGGAATCTTATCACATTGATATTACAAGGTATCATATACGACAGCTTGCTTAGTCTTTTAATATCATTTTCTGCGTTATTAAAGCCAGGAAGAAAGATGTATTCATAGGTAATTTTTGTACCGGTCTTGCGGTAAAAATAAATCAATTCTTTATATATCCCGTCCAGTCTGTTATATTTTGCAGCCGGTATGAGTTTTTCCCTGCGTCCGTTATCGGTAGTCTGCAGTGAAAATGCAAGTTTTGTATTTCTTATTTTCCTGTTTTCCTGCGAAGTAATCAAATCGGCAAACATTTTTATTTTATTTATCAATCCGACCGTCGAAACCGTAATCCGTCCGGAAGCTATTCCGAGTCCGTTATCATCCGTCA
Organism: Ignavibacteria bacterium; assembly: GCA_016873795.1. GTDB lineage: Bacteria > Bacteroidota > Ignavibacteria > Tepidaquicellales > Tepidaquicellaceae > VGWA01. Next base: position 4,658 of record VGWA01000037.1, on the reverse strand, counting down.
GGATTTTCAAGGACTTCACGACATTATCAAGATTCAAAAGCGGTTCACCCATTCCCATAAAGACTATATTCGCAGGTTTAGCACCGGTATACCGTGCAACGGCATAAATCTGAGAAACAATTTGTCCTGCCGAGAGATTCCTGCCGTAATTCATCTGTCCGGTTGCACAGAATACACATCCTATACTGCATCCTTCCTGAGACGAGACGCAAATTGCAGTTCTTTTTTTTCCGGCGATTAAAACACTCTCGGTAATAATCTTTTTTTCCGAAAACGAAAATAAAAACTTTTCGGTACCGGAGATTTCCGATACAGATACATTTTCGATTTCCGGCACGTCCGCATAAAAATTTTCAACGAGTAACTCTTTAAGTTTCAGAGGAATTCCTTTAATCGAATTTATACCGCCGGCAAATTTCCCGTGTAATGAAATAAATATCTGTGCGGCTCTGTATTTTTCGAAGCCGCATTTTTCAATTTCATCACTCAGTTCATTTTGAGTAAAATTCAGCAGATCATTTTTCATAAATCTAAAATTATAAAATTTTAAATTTCATATCAAAACAATTTTAATTATCTTAATAGATTAAATTTTAAAAATCTTTGTCATTAGACATCAACACATTAAACGCACAGCAGCAAATAGCAGTGGAAGAAACCGACGGTCCCTGTTTGATAATTGCAGGAGCTGGCAGCGGAAAAACAAGAGTATTGACGTACAAAGTGTCATATTTACTCGAGAAAGGAATCAACCCGTATCAGATACTCGCTCTTACGTTCACAAACAAAGCCGCCGACGTAATGAAAGAAAGGATACTCAAACTTACCGATAACAAGCCGTTGAATATCTGGATGGGCACATTTCATTCCATGTTTGCAAGAATTCTCAGAACAGAAGCAAACTCAATCGGCTTCACTCCGAATTTCTCGATTTATGACACAACGGACAGTCTGAATCTTATCAAGGCAATTATGGTATCGTTAGAAATGTCGACTGACAAACTTAATCCTTATGCAGTACAATCGGCAATAAGCAAACTTAAAAACCAGTTCATACTACCCGAAGAATTTGAAAAAAATTCTGTTTCGCTTTTTGACAAGGCAGTCTCTAAGATATACGAAATATACCGTTTAAGTTTAATCGCGAACAACTCGATGGATTTCGACGACCTGTTATTATATCCTGTATTACTGTTCGAAAAAAACAAACACATACTGGAAAAATATCAGAACAGATTCCGTTATATACTCGTAGATGAATATCAGGACACGAACCGGGCGCAGTATTTAATACTGAAGATGTTATCGGGAAAGCATAATAATATATCGGTTGTAGGAGACGACGCACAGTCAATTTACAAATGGCGCGGAGCACAGATACAGAATATTTTCGATTTTCAGGATGACTTTCCCGGATGCAAGTTATTCAGACTCGAGCAGAATTACCGTTCGACGGGAAAAATCCTTGAACTTGCAGACAGCGTTATAAAGAACAACAGACACCAAATCAAGAAAGACCTCTGGACAAAAAACGAGTCGGGTGAATTAATCCGCATAAACGAATACAATACGGATAACGAGGAGTCAAGCAAAATAATAAAAATCATCTCCGAAGAAATCCGCAGAAACAAACTTTATTTCAAAGATTTCGCCGTCTTATACAGGACGAACGCACAATCGAGGATACTCGAAGAGCATTTCAAAAATTTCGGAATTCCCTATTTAATAGTCGGTTCAATCAGATTTTACGAAAGGAAAGAAATCAAGGACATAGTAGCCCATCTGAAGATAGTAGTAAATCCGAAAGACAACGAATCGCTGATAAGAGTATTAAAGCTCAGGCAGGGAATAGGCGATACGACGATAGATAAGTTAAAATTACTTGCCGATAAGAGCAAAAAACAAATCTACGAAATAATTGCAGACACAAAGACCAGTAAAATCTTTTCTTCAAGAACAAAAAATTTACTGACACAGGTAATAAATTTCATTTACAAGTACCAAATATTAAAAGACGAAATCAAGTTAACCGAATTCGTACGCGGCATAATAGATGAAACCGGAATAGTACAGAAATACAGAATAGAAGAGACTCCCGAATCGGAGGAGCGGATTAACAACATAAACGAATTAATATCTGCGGTAGCCCAGTTCGAGAATACAGATGAGGAGGCGTCAATCGAAACCTTCCTGCAGAAAGTACTTCTGCTGTCCGAAATAGACGAAGTAGACGACAGGAAGAACGCGGTAACGCTGATGACAGTGCATTCGGCAAAAGGACTTGAATCTCCCGTAGTATTCATTACAGGAATGGAAGAGGGATTATTTCCCGTATCCGGTTCAATTATGGATAATGATGACCTTGAAGAAGAAAGGAGGTTGTTTTACGTAGGAATCACACGTGCAATGAAGAAATTATATATTTCATACGCAAATCAGAGGTACAGATTCGGAACAAACACATATATGATGCGTTCCCGTTTCATAAAGGAAATACCGCAGAATCTATTTGACAGCATCCTGAAATTTGAAAAAAACGGGATGAGGCACAGGCAGCAGAAACTGGAAAAACGAAGTACGGAACCCGTTTCGATTCGGTATGAATATTACGAAAGCGCCCATTTAAACGACAGCGACGAAGATTTCGGAGAATTTTCCGACATACGAAAAAACACAGAAGTTTTCCACAACATATTCGGCAAAGGAACAGTAATCGCCACTTACGGCAGGGGTATAAACAAAAAAGCGGACATCAAATTTGATGATTCCGGTATCAAGAAAATAGTTCTCAAATATGCAAAAATGAGAGTAAAAATATAGAAGGAGAAAATATACATAAATGCTCGATTCTTTAGTACACTACCTAAGCAATCCTTTCAATTCCGATAACTTAATAGGATTAATCAACCTCGTCGGATACATCGGCTTAATCATAATAGTATATTCGGAAACAGGTTTACTGGTCGGATTTTTTCTGCCCGGTGATTCACTTCTGGTTACAGCGGGATTACTTGCAGCAACGCCGAAGGATTTAAGCAATCCCGAAGCCGGAACAATTTTAAACATCTACATCTTATTATGCACGCTAATACCCGCAACCATACTCGGCGATGCAACGGGATATTTAATCGGAAACAAAACAGGACCGAAACTTTTCAAAAAAGAACAATCACTGTTTTTCAGGAAAGATTACCTGATTAAAACACATGAGTTTTACGAAAAACACGGCGGAAAGACAATTATAATAGCAAAGTTTGTTCCGATTATAAGAACATTCGCCGCAACAGTAGCCGGTGTGGCAAATATGAAATACACAAGATTTTTAAGGTTCAACGTTATGGGTGCGGTAACATGGATAACCTCAATGACTTTATTGGGATATTTTCTCGGCAGTATTCCGGGAGTCGCAAAGCACATCGAAAAAGTAATTATAATAGTTGTGTTATTATCCATATCACCTGCAATCTACAAATGGATAACCCACCGTATTAAAAAGTCCCGTGTTAAAAAGACCGGCAAATAAATATAATATTTACCTCAAAGAGATTTTTACGGAAAAAAAGACGACAAGAGATTCGGATTAATCAGATTCTCTCAATGCATAAGTAAGAAATAAATAAATCACATGTAACATACTCAGTAAAAACCGTCATTTATTAATCAATTGCTATTGGCAACGGATTTCTTTATGTTTACAACAGACTAAAGCATAGAAAAGTTTGATTTGCTCTGGTTTTTTAACAATGAAAATTTGATTTCTGAGGTTTTATACTGCTGATAGACATCAGTCCAACACATCCCGAATGATTCTTTTTCTTCTGTTTTATATCCATTTGCATACCTGAATTTTACTATCTGAGTCATAAAATATTTTATTAACCGGATGGATTAATACTTACACGGTATATTCATCTTACAAACGTCATTTAAATGACAGGAGAAAAAAATGAACATTTATGTTGGAAACATTCCGAGAGAATCAACTGAAAGCGAAATAAAGAATTTATTCGAAGAATTCGGTACAGTTGCAAGTGTAAATCTAATCAGAGACAATTACACAAAAATGCCAAAGGGTTTTGGTTTCGTAGAAATGCCCGATAAAGAACAAGCCGAAAAAGCTATCAATGAACTTAACGGGGGAATTTTCAACGGAAGACCGCTGACAATAAATCCGGCAAGACCGAGAAACGAAAATCAAAATAACAGAGACCGAAAATACAGATCGTCTTATTAAAAAATATTAATAAGTTCTAAACTCAACTACTGTTTACACGATTTAACAAATAACATTCACATATACTTGTCATTCTGAATTTATTTCAGAATCTCTTTCCTCGTAACCAGTTACTCATGACTCTTCACTGTTTATTAGTTATCCCGACTAAAGTCAAGTGTAACTGGGATTGAATGTTATCTGTTCATTTCCCGGCACTCATAACTCATCACTTCTTTAATTAACCGCTAATATTGGCTAATTTTCGCTAATTAGTCGTTTTAATTCGCGGTTTCATTTTTAGAACTCCTATCTGTAAGTCTTGTCCTGAAAAAAGTAGACAAAATAAATATTAGTAGAAAGACTAATTTTCTTTCTTTTTTTGCTTCTTTTTTTCTTTCTTTTGTTAAAATGTTAACAACTTTTTTCATGCTGCATATTTTTC